>CALISK010000274.1 GCA_938041625.1 uncultured Tenacibaculum sp.
GTACTAGCACCGCCATGTAAAAAAAGGGCTGTGTATTCTGTTTTGTTTAAGTTTAATAACTCTAAAACTAAACTTCTACCTCTTTCTATAACATCTACAAAAGGTTTGCTACGATGGGAAATTTCGATAAGTGACAAGTTATCATTATTAAAATTTACAATTGCATCAGAAGCTTTTTGTAATACTTCTTCTGGTAATATACAAGGACCGGCGCTAAAGTTATGTTTTTTCATTATTGAAATAATTAATAGTACAAAGATGCGATTTTAAGGATTGTAAATTAAATTTTAGATAAAAAATCTAAGGTATTTACTCCATCTGCATAATCCCATAAATTAGGTTGCTGTGTTTGTCCAAAAGCAATTTCATTTTCAACGAAATCTTTGGCAACAATGCATTGAATTTTTTCTCTTTCTTCAAATAGTTTAATTTTTAAATCATCTTCATTTTCATAATATTCATAAAAAACAGAAGAAATAGGAGAGGAGTAGCTAGTGTCTTCTTTAATCATTAAAAAACCATTTTCTAACAAATCAAATTCGCTCATTAAATATACAGCCTTGTTATAATCGTAGTTATTCGCATATTTAAAATTATTAATAATTTCTTGTTTGTTAAACATGCCTTTGAAAAAGAGATCGAAATTATACCCTTTCGGAACAA
Organism: uncultured Tenacibaculum sp.; assembly: GCA_938041625.1. Lineage (GTDB taxonomy): Bacteria > Bacteroidota > Bacteroidia > Flavobacteriales > Flavobacteriaceae > Polaribacter. The sequence continues at coordinate 664 of CALISK010000274.1, forward strand.
ATAATTTTGAAACAGAACGACATCCTAGTCCAAAGTAACAGAATATGTCCTCACTTAAGTTAACATAATCTTCTTCTGTTTCTTTACCAGTTATTATAGCTACAGAATTTCTATTTTTTCTTATAATATTTGGTTTGTCTTTAAAATAATATTCAAAGTAACGAGAAGTGTTATTACTACCAGTAGCAATAACAGCATCAAAACCAGTTAATTTCTTATTAGTAAACTCAAAAGTGCCTTTAAAATCGGTATTTACATACTCTAAATATTTAGCTAAAAAAGGAAGTAAATGTTCATCATTACTAGATAGTTTAGCCAATACTGAATGCCCGGAAATTAAAACAGCAATAAAATCATGAAAACCAACTAAAGGAATATTACCAGCCATAATAATGGCTACTTTTTTAGAAAAATTGTTATTTAAATTTTCTTCTTTAATCCATTTGCGTAATTTTTCAGAAGTAAGTGCATTTGCCCAACTTTCACAAGTAAACAGCAAATTATCCTTTGTAAACCAACTGTTTTTCTCTTGAGCTAGTTTTAATTGATGTTTAAATCCATCAAAAAATAAATCATTAAAAGCAACATCTTCTTTTTGACGAATCTCTTTTCTATTAAATTGACTTAAAAATTGTCCTAATTTTACAAATGATTGAATTCGTTTCTCGATTTTATCCATTTAAATTGGTTCTAAATTAAATTGGCTTTATTTTTGCGTGAGCAAAGTTACGAAAACTGAAAATGATATAGTATGGCAATTATAATAACAGATGAATGTATAAATTGTGGTGCATGTGAACCAGAATGCCCAAATACTGCAATATATGAAGGTGCTGAAGAGTGGAAATATTCAGAAGGAACAGATTTAGAGGGAAATATAATTTTACCAAACGGAAATAAGGCAAATGCTGATGAAGATCAGGAACCTATTTCTGATGAAATATATTATATAGTAGCAGATAAGTGTACAGAATGTAAAGGTTTTCATGAAGAACCTCAGTGTGCAGCTGTATGTCCTGTAGATTGTTGTGTACCAGATGATAATAATGTTGAGACAGAAGAAGAACTTCTAGGTAAGCAACGTTTTATGCATAATGATTAATATTTTATTAAAATAAAATAGACTGAAAACCACAACAATTGTTGCGGTTTTTTTATGCGTTATTCATTCTGAAAGAATTGTTTTAAACGATGTTTATAGGTTTGGCCAATAGGAATAAAATGACTGTTAATTGTTATTCGGTTTCCTTCTATAACCTTTATTTTATTAGTAGCTATAATAAAAGATTTATGTACTCTTAGAAAATTTGAAGAGGTTAATAATTTTTCTAAAGAGGAAATTTTTTGATGACTAATGATCATTTCTTCAGTTAAAAATACTTTTGTATAATTACCAGATGCTTCAATAAATAAAATATTATCAATATGTATTTGGTGTATTTTCTTATTACCTTTAAGAAAAAAACTGGTTTTCTTTTTTTCAATTAAGAGAGAGGGAGTTGGGTTTTTAGGTTCAATTACTTTATTAATTGCTTTTAAAAAGCGTTGAAATGAAAAAGGTTTTAATAAATAGTCATAAATATTTAATTCATAGCCTTCTAAAGCAAATTCTTTATGAGCAGAGGTAACAATAATTTTGGGATGTTTTTGCATTGTTTTTAGTAAATCAAAACCAGAAAGTTCTGGCATATTGATATCTAAAAAAATTAAATCAACAACATGATTATTCATTAATTGAATAGCTTCAAATGCATCATAACAGTTCCCTGTTTTTTCGAGATACGATAAACTTTTACAGTAACCTTCTATAATTCGATGCGCAATTGGTTCATCATCTACAATGCAATATTTCATATTAAATTGAGTGTTAATAGTACTTTATAATTCGTTTCTCTTTTTTCTATAACTAATTCGTATTTATTGTTATATAAATAATTTAATCTTTTTCTTAAATTATCTAATCCAATTCCTTTTTTATGGTTTGAAGTTAATTCATTAAAATTATTTTCAATTGTAAAAGAAAGTTTCTTTCCTTCAGATTGCATTTCAAGACAGATAAAAGCATGTTCACGCATTTTTTCTACACCATGTTTAAAAGCATTTTCTAATAAAATAATAAATAGTAGAGGAGCTATTTTTAAACCTTCTTGAACTTTATGGGCAAATAAGATTTCTACTTTTTTTTGATACCGTATTTTATGTAATTCAATATAGTTCTCTAAATAATTAATTTCATCTTTTAATAATACAGTATCTTCCTTGCCTTTGTAAATAGTGTATCTCATCATGTCAGATAATTTTAAGATAACTTCAGGAGCATCATCAGATTTTTCAACAACTAATCCATAAAGATTATTCAAGGTATTAAAGAAGAAGTGAGGATTAACTTGACTTTTAAGTAAAGCTAATTCAGCTTTTCCTTTATCTATTTGTAATGTTTTTAACCAACGCCATTGTTCGTAACCCCATAAAAGCATGAAAAAAGGTATAGGGATCAACATAAAATTAAGGAAATTTTGATGATGATTTTCTATATAATAAGGTCTTATTCTAAAGATAAAAAAATAGGATAAAACCGCTCCATAAATTAATAGAATAGGAAATTTATATTTTATGAAAAATTGAGGTAGAATGAGATAAGTAATTCCTAACCAGAATAAAATAATTGAAGGAATACTAATTAAATTGAATGGAGTTTTAATGTAATTATCGGCAACTGTCGCAATAAGAAGTAAACTTATTACACTTAAAATCGTGTAAATAGAAAATTTTTGAACTAGAAAAGAAAAAATAAACCAACAAAAAATAAAACCTAAAATATTGATAACAATGTAAATTGATATGGATACATGAATAGGATTGATAAGAACTACCCCAGCTTTGTAAAGTATAGATGCTAATATTAAACTAATAATTCCTCCTTTGATTAAAGCGCTGTGATTTTTTTGAAGAAAATTATTCATAATACAAAAATAAGATTCCTTATACCTTTTTACAATTTTTTTGATAAACACTATGTATTTAGTGTTAAACACTATTCTTTTTTTATTGTATCGTATTTGTTTATGATTTGTATATGTGTACACTATTTTTTAGTTGATTCATCCTAGTAATTATGAAGTACTTCTGAATGATTTTATGTTTGAATTGAATTAATTAAAACATAGAGTATCATGAAAATTTTCTTAAAAGTTTTAAAGAGAATAGGCCAATTGATTGGATCATTATTAGTGTTAATCATTTTTGCAGGTTTAATGTTTCGCTTGTTTGGTGCTGATCCTCAGGAACCAGAAGGAAAACTTATAAACGTTGGCGGATTTAAATTACATATAAATTCTTCAGGAGAAAAAAACGAAAAACCAACTTTAGTTATTGAAGGTGGGGCAGGAGTAGCAAGTGAGTATTATCATTGGCTAAATGAAGGGCTAAAAGATAGTATGCGAGTAGTTCGATATGATAGAGCAGGTTTGGGCTATAGTGAAGAGAGTGATACACCACGTGATCCTGTAACTGTTGCTCATGAATTACATTTGTTATTAGAAAAATCTGGAGAATCACCGCCATATATTATGACAGGTCATTCGATTGGTGGGGCATACATACGTGTATTTACTGAATTATATCCAGAAGAAGTAGTAGGGTTAATTTTTTTAGATGCCTCACATCCTCATCAAGTAGAGAGAATTAGTTTAACAAAAAAAACTTCCAATAAATTTAAGTTGGTATTAGGAGTTTTGAATATGCAAGCAGTTTTAGGAGATATGGGAATATTAACGTTATATGAAAGTTTTATGGGGCCTTTATTATCAGCAGAAGGATTACCAGATAGGATTAATAATCGTACTCGTGATTTTTTTATTGATGGAAAATATGTTCGAGCATATAGAAATGAAACAAAATACTACCATTCTATATTAGAAAGAGCAGGTGAAGCTAATAAGTTTGATTCATTACCTATAAGAGTTTTTACAGCAAACGAATCAAGCAAACAAGAATGGTTAAAAATGCAGAAAGAAATAGCGAATCTTTCTATAAAAGGAAAACAAATGTCTTTAAATGGAAATCATGCTACTATTTTTACAAAAAAAGAAAACGCAGCTATTATCTGTAAAGAAATAATTAATCTTTTGGAAGAATTGAAAAAATAATTATTTCTTTTGAGCAATAACAATATAGGTATCAGAAGCATAACTTTTTCTATTAATGAATTCTAGTAATTCAAAGTTATTTAGATCTAAAAATAATTTCCATTCATCTTTAGTAAAAGCTCTTACTGTAGAGGCGTCTCTTGTAATTGTTATACTTTTAGTTTGATTTTTTTTGTAGTAATGCGAATCCCAATCAAACATAAAATTATCAAGTTGTTTGTTTGGGTTCATGTAACTATCTCTAAAATACAATTCATTTTGAACTTTAGCTTTGTGTTGTATATGTTTACCATTTTTTATGATTGAGAAAAACCGACTGGCATCAATAAAATCGAAACAAAGAATACCTTGAGAGTTTAGATTTTTATGTATAGAATTTAAAGCATTATTAACTGTTGAATTGGTTAATAAATAACTAGAAGTTCTTCCTGTTATAAGAATAGAATCTACTCTTTTTTCTAATTTAAAGTCTTGAATATTTCCTTGTGTAAAATTACCTGTAGGATTTTTATTTTGAGATAATTGAACCATATCATTACTTAGATCTAGCCCAATATAACTAATAGGGGAGTTGATGAAAAGTTTAGCAAGGTTACCAGAACCATAACCTATCTCTAAAACATTTTCTTTTTTATATTGCTTTATAATTTTTGAATAAAATAAAAATTCATCATTATAATTTATAAACGTTTTATACATTTCATCATAAATATTTTCAAATCCATTGGTGTAAAGACTTTGCATTTTTTATTATGAATAAGTTAATTGAATTTATTTTTAAATAAAAACACCGAAACTTTAATGAGGTTTCGGTGCTTTTCGTGATTAATTCTATTGGGGATATTTAAAATCTATAATTTACAGATAAATTAAACATTCTTCCTAATTGACTAAAATGATAACCATCATAAGTCATTTGAGAGTAACGTTGGTTAAATGTAATTAAATTTGATTGTACTTTAGTTTGAGCAGGATCTGCTAAAATAGCACTACCTGTAGCATTTTCAGCTACAAACTCCCATTCAGGCAAGACATCTAAAAGATTATTTATGTTTGCTGAAATAGTAATTTTATCAGTAACATTATAGTTTATACCTAAATCAGTAACAATCTTAGGGATAAACTCTGTTCTTAAGTTATTATCTAAACCTTGTTGTTTAAAAGTAGTTTTACCAAAGAAAGTATTATTTAATGAAAAAGCAAATTTATCTATATCATAAGTAGTACCTAAAATCCATTTTGTTTGTGGTCTAGAAGTAAAGAATAATGCTTCTTGAGTTGCATTTACTACAGATTGTCCAGCATCTGCAACAATTTTAGGATTCTTAACAGCTCCATCTCTTTCATTTTCTATAGTATAGTTTCCTGATAAATTGAACCCTAATTTACCGTCACCTAAAGCTAAGTTTTTATAACTAACAACAACATCTAACCCCGAGGTTTTGGTATCTATTGCATTTACAAAAAAGCTTAAATCACTTAAATTATTATTATTTAATACTTGATCTAATGCTGTGTTACCAATACTATTCCCAACAGCATCCGTAGCTGTTCCTCCTATTTCTGTACTTAATACAATTCTATCATCAACAGCAATATTGTAATAATCAATTGTAAAAGAGAAATTTTTAAAAGGTTTACCTCCTACACCTATAGTAAAGTTAGTAGATTCTTCTGCTGTTAATTTTGGAATTCCTAATAAACGAGCTTGAGGAGAAACATTGTTAATTAAACCTCCAACTTGGATACCAGAACCAGGTACAAAACTATACTGTGCTTTTTGTGTAAATATTTGATGTAAAGTTGGTGCTCTAAATCCTGTAGAAACAGAAGCTCTAATTGTATATTTATCTTCAGCAAATTTATAACGAGAACTTGCCTTCCATACAAAAGTACTTCCAAAATCAGAGAAGTTTTCAGCTCTCACTGTACCGTTTAATAAAAAATCTTCTGTTATATCCCAAGCTACATCAAAATATCCTCCTAAGTTATATCTATTAAAGTTTCCAGAATTTTCAGGACTGTTTCCAGCAAATGAATCTGCTCCACCACCGTCATAAGAAGCCAAACCTCCTTCAATTACTTCAAAATTTTCTGTTCTAAACTCAGCACCTACCGCAATAGCTACTTGCTCAGATAATATTTTAGAAATATCAATATTTCCAACGATATGATTAAAAGCAGTTCCTCCTGGATCAAAACTAATAGGACTATTTTCTCTATATAATTGAGCACTTTCAGTAGTTTCTCCTGGGTCAACAATTCCATTATTGTTAGCGTCTACCCATGTAGCAGGAGATAATACAACATTTCTATTATGAGAGTTATTTACGTTATAAGTTTGTTGGTTACCACCAAAAGTAGCACTGGCATCCACATTCCACTCATTAATTACAGATTTAAAACCTAAAGTTGCATTAAAATCATTTAAATTACCTTCAAAAGTTGGGACATACCCATCATACCCTCCAGCGTTATTAGGATTGCTTCCAGGGAAAAAGCTAGCTAAGTATGGAAAATCACCAATTGTTCTCCAATAAGGAGTTCTGTAATTTGCAAAACTATTTACTTTCTTATAAATATAAGCAGCATTAAAATAAAGTTCACTATCCTTAGTTAAATCAAAAGCACCATTTATTAAAAATTTAGCAGCAGTTGTTTCAGGAGATCCATTGATGTTATTTGCATCAGGGTTTCTAGATAAAAACTCGTCAACAGATTGCCTACCTGTCGTGTTACTTGAGTTTATAGCTGCTAATCTTGTATTATAATCAGCTGTTCCTACATAGTTATTATTAAATTCAGCATTTGCTTGTGCTACTGTAAAACCAGTTAAATCTTGTCCTCCCAAAAAAGAATTGTTATTAAGGTAACTATTGTAGCTATTTGGGTTGGTAAATACAAAGTCATCAAATTCACCTTGCGCATCCACTGTCCCAGGTCTGTTGGCTAAAGTAGTTTTAGAAAAGTCGACAGTATAGTTTATAAAACCTTTATCATCTCCTATTTTACTTCCATTATTAACACTTACACCTAACATTTCTCCATCTCCTTCACCAGTAATACCAGATCTAAAAGTAGCAGAACCATTTTTGTAATCATCTTTTAAGATAATATTCATTACACCTGCAATTGCATCAGATCCATACTGAGCAGAAGCTCCATCACGTAAAATCTGAATAGATTTAATTGCATCTGTTGGTATTCCTGAGATATCTGCACCAGTTTCTCCACGTCCAGGAGAAGTTTGTGTGTATAGTAGTGCACTTAAATTTTTACGTTTACCATTAATAAGAATTAACGTTCTACTTGGTCCCATGTTTCTTATTTCATAAGGGTCTAGTAGAGAAGTAGCATCATTTACTGGAGTTTGTACCGTGTTAAATGATGGTATTTTATATTGTAGAGCTTTATCAAAAGTAGCTTGTCCTGTGGCTTGAAGTTCTTTAACACCAACAATATCTACAGGTAATGGACTCGTTGTATTACTCCTTGCAGGAGTTCTAGATCCAGTTATAACTACTTCATCTAGTTGTAGTCCCTCATTTAGTACAATATTCAATACTTTTTTTCCATTTATTGAAACCTCTTTTGTTTCAAAACCAGAAAAACTAATAATTAAGGTGGCTCCTTCTTGTACTTTTAACTGAAATTTCCCATCAAAATCAGTTGTAGTACCATTTTTTGTACCTTTTTCTACCACATTTGCTCCAGGCAAAGCTTCATTATTACTGTCTTTAATAGTCCCCGTGATTTGTACTTGACTGTATAAAAATGAGCTTAATAGAGTAGTAAAAAGTAGTGTTAAAATTTTCTTCATAAATAAAATATTGGTTAATAATTAAGAGTATTTTGGTTAATTCGATATTGAATTAACAGTTACCTTATATTTTTATTAAGAATAGTTTACTTGTTTTATACTCTTTATTTATTGAAAAATTAAAAATTAACTAAAACTTTGGAATAATAAAAAGAACCATTTGTACCCATTTGAACGGCATCCCACTTTCCTCCACTGTCAGTGTTTCTAACCTGTTCAGTAGGATAAGTGTTGAATAAATTATTAACTCCTAATTGGAGTGAAATTTTTTTATTAAAAATATAAGAAAGATGTGTGTCTAAAGTATATTTTGGCTTATAATGATCAATTGAAGCTTTAAATCTTTCTTGACTTGAGTTATTAAATTCACTTAAAGGTTTTTGAATTTGCCAATCAATAAGTTCTAAATCACTGTATAGGGTAAGTGTGTTACTAAGTGAAAATTTTCCTTTAGAATAAATAGCATTCAGTATTAGTTTATAATCTGGTGCAGATGCTTTTAAAAAATATTGTTCTCTTTTTCCAAAAAATGTTTCTAAATCTAATTCTTTATTGTTTATATGATTAATTTCCATTTTATTTAGATTACCAGAAAAATTAAGAGATAAATTTGATTGAGTAAATCTTTTTTGCCAATTTAATTTAAAATCTAAACCATAAGTAGTTGTATTTACACCATTTGCAAAAAATTGAACATTTTGAGCCCCTGAATTTAAACTTGAAGCATCAAAATTACCACTTAGTATAATTCGATCTTTAATAAATATATAGTAAGAATCGATAGAGAATCGAAATTTGTTATTAAAATGATGGTTTATACCTAAACTATAATTAAGAGCTTTTTCTTCACGTAGTTTTTGTATACCAAATTGCCTTGTTATAGGATTATTATTTGCAACAAGAAAAGATTCAACTGGAATGTTGTCTATATAATTTGTGAACTTTAAATTATAATATATTTGAGCTAAAGAAGGAGCTCTAAAACCAGTACTAAAAGAAAATCGAAGATTTGTTTTTTGTGTGAGTTTATATTTAGAAGCTATTTTAGTATTTATAGAACTACCAAAATCACTATAATTCTCGTAACGAAAAGCCGTAGCAAGAATCCATTTTTTTGTAAAATCAATTTCACTATCAATATAGAAACTAAAACTAGTTCTAGTTCTGTCTACCTCGTTAGATGGTGCATAACCAGGGAATCCTTGAGATCCTCCAGGTCTTATAACACCATTAAAAGATGGTATTAAGCTTATTGGTGTGTCGGTTGTTATAATGTTTCCATTAATATCATAGGATTCATAAGAACCTTGTTCTCCAGAGAATATTCTATAATCTTCAATTTTATTTTCTATTCCTAATGCAAGATTTAATCCTTTAAAAAAGGAAGAAAATTGTTTTGAAAGATCAATATTAGTAGTATTTTGACTTAAACTATGCCCTCCAGCATCAAATTCACTAGGAGAATTTTCTTGTAAAGTAGCATTTAAAGTTTCTTTAATAAAGTAATGAAAATAATTTTTTCCATAGGTGTTACTAAAATCTACAGTCCAATCTTTTAATTTTCCTTTAAGTCCCACTGAAAAAGACCTATCAGAGATATTAGAAGTAATTAAAGGGTTAAAACCAGTGGGGTATATTTCTATAACATTTCTTTCGCTATCAAATGGTCTTGTAAAAGCATACGCTTTTGTGTTTTTATAACTATAGCCTCCATTTGAATATAATTTGACAGAGTTGGATATAGGTATTTCAGAATTAAAGAATAAATTACTGCTAACCATGGCTGCATCTCCGTAATTCTTCCTAATATTGGTCCCTTGTCTAAAAGTATGATCTTTGGTTATAAATTCGGCTGTAAGATTAATAAAACCTTTATCTTTAATAGATGTGCCATAATTGATATCTGCCTTATAAATTAACCCATCAATTCCTTTTCTTTTGTCATTAGAATTATTGTTAGCATTATAGAAACCTAAAGTAGAATTAACATTAGTTATATTAGAATCATCATTTAGTACAATATTAATAACACCGGCAATTGCATCAGATCCATATTGAGCAGAAGCACCATCTTTTAATACTTCTATTCTCTTAATTGCAGAAGTAGGTATAGCATTTAGGTCTGTACCAGAGTTTCCTCTACCTCTTGTTCCATAAAGATTTACTAAAGATGTTTGATGCCTCCTTTTACCATTAATTAACACTAAGGTTTGATCTGGTCCTAAACCTCTATAACTAGCGGGAATAATATGATCGGCACCATCTGAACCAGATTGTTTCGTAGCATTAAAAGAAGGAATTTCAGTTTGTATGAGTTGATTAACTTCTAAGAATTCACTTTTCTTCTTTATATCTTTTATGTCAATAACATCAGTAGATACAGGAGAATCAACTTTTTTACGTTTATTATTTCTAGAACCAACGATTAAAACTTCATCTAAATGTACTCCAGATTTCATTATAATCTTTAAAAAATTTTCATTAGGAGTAATTATTTGAGTTTTATAACCTATATGAGAAAAAGTTAATGAGTTGGTACCTAAAAGTTTTAATTCAAATGTACCATCATTTCTAGTTATAGTTCCATTTAGTGTTGTATTTTCTATTACATTCACTTTTTTTACGGGTTCGTAAAATTGATTTAAAACAATTCCTCTGTAGTAGTTTTTTGAACTGGTTAAAATAGAATCGTTATGAAAAGGTGTATCTTTTTCTACATTATTTTGTAAGTTATAATTCTTTTTAACAGGGATATATAAAACATAATAGTTGTTACCTAAATAGTCTATAGAATATCGAGTTATTTTTTTTAATAATGAGATTGATTGTTTTAGTGTTAAATGTTTAAAGGGAGTAATATCCACTTTTTCATTTTTTAAACTAATTGGGTTATAAGTAAAGAAGACATCATGTTTATCACTTATATGATCTAATGCTTTTGTAAGTAATAGCAGTTTTGGTTTTTGAGAAAATAAATTGGACGGACTAATTAATAAAAATCCAAATATAAAATAAGTTAATAATATAGCTGAATTCTTAATAAGTCTAGTTTTTTTACTTTAATAGACTACTAGTATACCATTTTCTTTTTTAATGTTAATACTTATTGACTTTTTAATTGCATTTAAACAGATATCTAGATTAGTAGTAGGTATTGTACCAGTAATTAAACTTTCCTTTATTTTGGGGTTGTTATATTTAAAAGTAACACCATAGGTATCTGAAACTTTACTTAATACTTCCTCTAAGGTATCATTAATAAAAATTAATTTATCACTTTTCCAAGAAGTTTGTTTTTCATTAGAAGCTACTTTTTTATCAACTAGTATTTTTTTATTTATTGAAGAATATTCAAGATAATTACCAGGGAACATCTTTTTAGAATTACCATTATTTAATGTTAACCAAATATTACCTTCTTCTAAGTAAACTTTTGTTTTTTGTTTCACAGCTTTAACATTAAACTGAGTACCATATACTTCAACTACTAAATCATTAGTAGTTACCCAAAATTTAGCATTCGTAGTTTCTTCTTTATTAACTTTAAAATATGCTTCTCCTTTTAACCAAACTTTTCTAGGGGCATTTTTTTTATAAGAAAGACTTGAGTTAGAATTAAGAGTTACTAAAGTTCCATCTTTCAATTTAATTTCTAATATTTCTCCATAAGAAGTTTTATGAATTACTTTCGAAAAGTCATATAAACCGAAAACACTAACAGAAATGATTAATAGCAAACTGGCAACAATACCATAACTAATAAATTGGCGCTTATTTTTTTTACTAAAAGTATTACTCTTTTTAGTTTGAATTTTCTTTAATTTTGATTCTAATTTGTTCCATTCTAAATCTACTTTTTTTTCTGAAACGAATTCTTGTTTGAAATTAATGCCTAACAAGATGTCTCTTGCTTCATATACTAAATCTTTTTTAGAAAAATTATTTTCTAACCAAGAATCCCAAAAAGTAACATCTGATAATTGACTATTTAAAGCCCAATTTTTAAATGAGGGGTCATTTAAAAAGTCGGAAATTGTATTGTATGTCTTCTTTGTCATTAAAATTATATAAATACGAAGTTGTATACTTAATTAAGGGGGGGGATTATTAAATATACTCTTTTTACATGACAAATTTATGAATTTAATAATTGAATGATAGCTATTTCTTCTCTTAAATACTTAATAGCCTTGTGTAGTGTATTTATTACACTTTGGTAATTAATTTCCATTGTTTCGGCAATTTCTTTCGCACCAAAGTTGCAGTTAAACTTTAAATAAATGACTTCTTTCTGTCTTTTAGGTAGTTGATTAATAAGTTTAACAAGGTTTTTATTTCTGAAAGTAATTGATTCTTGGTGTGTAATTAACTCTTCTGGGGTAAAGTTGATGTCAATAATATTAGAATCTAAATTTCTTAAAAAGGAATATTTTTTATTTTTATTTATCTTTTTTATTATAAATCTTCGAAAAGAAGAAAATAGGTAAGGAGCTATTGATTTTAAGTCACTCAAATTTTCTTTGTGCTCATAAACGTAAATAAAAAAATCTTGTAAAGCATCTTCAGTTATGGCTTCATCTTTTGATATTTTTAAACCATAATTGTACAACAGTGGGTAAAATTTCTTGAAAAGTATAGAAAAAGATTTAAGATTACCTTCTTTTAAGGAACTCCACAGTATTTCATCAGACAAATCACTCATTAATAATTGATAATTTTACGTTAAAATATTAAAAAAAGAATAAACTAAGCAATAATACTGTTAAATCATTCAAATTAACTTAAATAATAATTAGTTATAAAAGTGAAGGAATGTGTTATATTTGCCACTCGAAAATAATAATAAATATTATAAATGAAAGCTGGAATAGTAGGATTGCCAAATGTAGGTAAATCAACATTATTTAATTGTTTATCAAACGCTAAAGCGCAAAGCGCAAATTTCCCTTTTTGTACTATTGAACCTAATTTGGGTGTAGTAAATGTACCAGATACAAGGTTAGAGAAATTAGAAGAATTGGTAAATCCTGAAAAGGTAGTTCCTGCTACTGTAGAAATTGTAGATATAGCAGGTTTAGTTAGAGGAGCTAGTAAAGGAGAAGGATTAGGGAATCAATTCTTAGCTAATATTAGAGAAACTGATGCTATTTTACATGTATTGCGTTGTTTTGATGATGAAAATATTATTCATGTTGATGAAACAGTAGATCCAATTAGAGATAAAGAAACAATTGATATAGAGTTACAGTTAAAAGATTTAGAAGCTGTAGAAAAGAGGCTAGAAAAAGTTAAAAGAACTGCTAAAACTGGAAATAAGGAAGCACAAGCAGAGCTAGCTTTGTTATTAAAAGTTCAAGAGATTTTATTAGAAGGAAAATCTGTAAGAACTATTGAATTTACAGAAAAGGAAGAAGAGTTAGTTGCTTCTATGCAGTTTATTACAGCAAAACCTGTTTTATATGTATGTAATGTTGATGAATCTTCTGCAAAAGAAGGTAATGCTTACGTTGAAAGAGTAAAAGAAGCTGTAAAAAATGAAGATGCAGAAATAATAATTTTAGCAGTTGCTACAGAAGCAGATATTACTGAGTTAGAAGATTATGAAGAACGTCAGATGTTTTTAAATGACATAGGTTTAGAGGAAGCAGGAGTATCACGTTTAATAAGATCTGCGTATCAATTATTAAACTTACAAACATACTTCACTGCAGGAGTAAAAGAAGTAAGAGCCTGGACTATTCCTGTTGGTTCTACAGCTCCACAAGCGGCTGGAGTTATACATACTGATTTTGAGAAAGGATTTATTAGAGCTGAAACAATAAGTTATAATGATTATGAAACTTATGGTTCTGAGGTAAAAGTAAAAGAAGCTGGTAAGGTTAGAGTAGAGGGTAAAGAGTATGTTGTGGTAGATGGAGATGTAATGCACTTTAGATTTAATGTCTAAAAAAAATAAAAGATTAATAATAAAAAAAGACTGCTTAAAAAGCAGTCTTTTTTGTTTCATAGTTTTTCATAACAAAGTTCCCCCTTCAATGTACCTTTAATAGTAATTGGTAATTGCATAGTATATAGTTTTTGTTAATTTATGTTAAACAATAATTGTACCAAAGCTGTTTTATTTTTAAAATTAAATGTTTTTTATTGTTGAATCATTAATGGGGGTATTTATTTATTTGATAATGTGTGGTTTGCTTATTTAAAAAATAATAATAATATAAATTGAGTTAAAATAAAAAAGACTGTTTAAATTAATTTAAACAGTCTTTTTTATTTTAAAAATATGATTTCAATTATCTATCATACATTTTTTCATATAAATCATTATATATTTCTTTAATGATTTTTCGTTTCATTTTCATGGTAGGAGTAAGATGTCCTCCATCAACGGTCCATTCTTCTGGTGTTAATGTAAAACGTTTAATTCGTTCCCATTTCCCGAAATTATCATTACAACCATCTACTTCTTCTTGAATTCTAGCTATAACCTTTTCGTTAGATACTAAATCCTTAGAATTTGATGATTGTATATTGTTACGATTAGCCCATTCCTTAATAAAATCAAAGTTTGGTTGAATTAAAGCAGTGGGCATTTTTTCACTTTCACCAACTACCATAACTTGTTCTATAAATCGAGATTGTTTTAATTTATCTTCTAATAATGTCGGTATTACGTATTTCCCTCCAGATGTTTTGAACATTTCTTTAATACGTCCAGTAATACTTAAAAAACCATTTTCTACCTTACCTTTATCACCAGTATGGAAATAACCATTTTTAATAACTTCAGCAGTTTTTTCAGGATCTTTGTAATATCCCATCATTACATTAGAACCTTTTACTAAAATTTCATCTTGTTCAGAAATTTTAACTTCTATACCATCTATTAATCTTCCAACAGTATTAATTTTAAAACCTTCATCCCTTAAATCGTTAACAGATATTACAGGAGAAGTTTCTGTTAAACCATATCCTTCCATAACAGGCATATTAGCTGCGGCAAATACTCTAGCTAAACGAGGCTGTAAAGCAGCACTACCAGAAACCATAAGTTTAAGTTCACCACCTAAAGCTGCTTGCCATTTAGTAAAAATCAATTTTCTAGCTATTGAAAGTTGTTTTTCGTACCACCAACCATTTTGACCGTAAGGTTGGTACCTTAAACCAAGCTTAATAGCCCAGAAAAATAATCCTTTTTTTATTCCAGAAAGAGCAGCTCCTTTAGCATATATTTTGTCATATATTTTTTCATATAATCTAGGTACAGCTGTCATTACATGAGGTTTTATCTCTTGAGCATTTTCACTCAATTTCTCAATAGATTCAGCAAAATATATAGAAATACCACAGTATTGATATAAATATAGAATCATCCTTTCGAAAATATGGCATATAGGTAAAAAACTTAAACTTCTTCCTTCACCTTTGTCTAATGGAACTCTAAGAGCACTAGCAAGTACGTTAGAAACAATATTTTTATGAGAAAGCATTACTCCTTTAGGTTTTCCAGTGGTACCAGAAGTGTAAATTAAAGTAGCTAAGTCATCAGTTTTCACTGCATCTTTTCTTTCTTCAACCTCATTTTGATTGCTTTTATCTTCTCCTAACTCTAAAATTTCAGACCAATTTTTTTCTCCAGAAATATCATCAAAGGTAAATACTCCTTTTAATTTAGTATTTCCTTTAATTTGATTTAGCTTTTCAACAATAGTTTCATCTGAAACAAAACAATATGTAGATTCTGAATGATTTAAAACATATTCATAATCTTCTTTAGAAATAGTAGGATAAATAGGAACATTTTGAGCTCCTGTTTGTAATATACCTATATCACAAATATTCCACTCTGTTCTGTTATTTGTAGAAATAACAGCTATTTTATCATTAGGCTTAATTCCTAATCTTAATAAGCCTCTACTTATTGCATTCGCTTTTTCAATGTATTCTTTAGTAGAAGTTACTTCCCATTTTCCATTCCTTTTTGTAATTAATGATTTTTTAAGATCATATTTTTCTAATTGATAGTATGGAAAATCAAAAAGACGCTTAATTTCACTCGACATATATACCTAAATTTGTGCCCCACAAAATATAAAAATTAAGTTGTTCCTACAAAAAATGTTTTCTACTGAATTACTGATTTTTATATGCTTTTTTTACTGATTTAATGAAAAAAAGACATTACAAAAAGTGATAAATTAATTTTTAATCTTAAAAATTAACTTATTTGATAAAACTAAAGAGATTGTCTTTTATTACAAACTGATTAAAATAAAAATGAAAAATAACATAAGAAATGTTATAGTAGTTGTGGGTTTATGATTTTTAATAGTCATTATTAATTTTTTTATTGGGTATTTTAAAAGTAGAAAAGAAAAGTGCTTAGGTTAAGTTATTTGTCATAAACGTTTATTAATAGATAATTAGCGTAATATTTTTTTGTAAGAGATTGATATGAGGGTATAAAAAAATCGGCCAAAAATAATATTTGACCGATTTTCAATAGTTAATAATATCCCCAATCAACTATAATAGACACTTATAGAACGCGGATTAATTTGCTATATTGTTTAAAATTTTTGTTAAAATTTTGCACCCTTTTATTAACTCTTTATCAGATATAGTTAAAGGAGGTGTAATTCTAATTGCTTTTTTTTCATACAACAACCAAAATAAAATTAAATGCTGTTTTAAAGCATTTAAAATTACGGTATCTACTATCTCTGAAGATTCCATTATTAAGGCTAACATTAAGCCTTTACCTCTTATTTCTTTTATTAATGGGTGTTGTAAGTTTTGTCGTATAATTTGCTCTTTTCTAAGAGCTTCTTCTATAATATTTGACGTTGATATTTCCTTTACAGTAGCTAAACTTGCTGCTGCAATAACAGGGTGTCCTCCAAAAGTTGTAATATGTCCTAATTTCGGATTGTCTTTTAATGAATCCATTATTTTTTTAGAAGAAATAAAAGCTCCAATAGGCATTCCACCGCCTAAACCTTTTCCAGTAATAATAATATCAGGAATTACATCATAATTTTCAAATCCCCAAAACCTACCTGTTCTTCCTATACCTGTTTGTATTTCATCTAAAATTAATAAAGCACCAACTTTATCACATTGCTCTTTTATTTTCTTAAGAAAGTTATTTTTAGGTTCTATAAAACCAGCACCACCTTGAATAGTTTCTAATATAACTCCTGCCGTTTTAGTAGTTATTTTATCTAATGCTTCTTCGTTATTAAATTGTATAAATTGAGTTCCTGGTATTAAAGGTCTAAAAGCACTGTTTTGCTGTTCTGTTCCGCAAACACTCATTGCACCAGCTGTATTACCATGATACGCATTTTTTGCAGCAATAATTTCTGCTCTATTTGTATATTTTTTGACTAGTTTAAGTGCTCCTTCAGTAGCCTCTGTACCAGAATTAACTAAATAAACAGAATTTAGAGATTTGGGCAATGATTTAACAAGTACTTTGCATAAATTTAATTGAGGCTCTTGAATAAACTCACCGTAAACCATTACATGTGTATAGGTGTTTATTTGATCTATTATTGCTTCATTAACTTTTTCATTACAATGCCCAAGGCTATTAGCAGAAACTCCAGCAATAAAATCTAAATAAGCATTATCATTAGTATCATAAATATAACTTCCTTTAGCTCGAGATATTTGAATGCCTAATGGGTGAGGAGTAGTCTGTGCCTGATATTTTAAAAAATCATTTTTCATTCTTCTTCCTCTTCAATAAGTTTACTACGTTTTATGTTTTCTTTTTTTAGTTTTTCTTTAGCTTTTTCAACATCTTTATTTTTTTTCTCTATTGTAGATTTTGTTTTTTCAGAATCTCTAATAAAAATATCTTCCATTGTTTTTGGTTGTTCTTCTTCACGCCATATAAATCCTTGAAATTTTTTATCTTCTTCAGGGAATTCAGAAGGAGGATATGTTTTTCCTTCCGATTTTTTAAAATATTTTGTTTGTATAATTTCGTTTTTTTCTAATAAAAACTCGATATCACTTGCAATTTCTTTAGTAATGGTTTCTAGCTTAAAAGTATCTTCATTTCTATTATAATACAAAGATTCAGCATTCCCTTTTACTAACATTGTATTTAAATCATTATCAACAAATTTCCCATAAATGTTCCGCCCTTTTATTTGATTAAATAAATTTGGATCTATAGAGTCTTTTTGTATAATAAAAGCATTTTTTAAAACTCTTAAAGAGTCTAGTTTGTTCGTTTCTTTATCTGTTAAAAATTGAATACTATCACCTGTAATTTGGCTTTTTCCTGACCATAAAATAGGGTTTTTAAACATTCTTGTAAGTCCTGTAGATTGGTTTGTATGTATAGAATCACATTTACCTTGAAGATTTTCTTTAAAAATTTTCACATTATGATAAGTTCTTATAATTCTATTGTCTTTTTTTCCTGTCATTAAAATAGTATCACCATGTACATAAAGAGAATCTTTTTCTAAAATAGATATAGCTACTGGTTTTTTTATAATAAATAAGGAATCT
Organism: uncultured Tenacibaculum sp.; assembly: GCA_938041625.1. Classification (GTDB taxonomy): domain Bacteria; phylum Bacteroidota; class Bacteroidia; order Flavobacteriales; family Flavobacteriaceae; genus Polaribacter. The sequence goes on from CALISK010000274.1 coordinate 19,162, forward strand.
TGTAATTCAAAAATTTCAGCATAATTACCTTTTATAACTGTTTTTTGAACAGTATCGATTACTTTAATTCGATTATTAGCAGATGCAAAACCTTTACGTTTATCATAATATAAACTATCTCCTTCTATGGTTTTTTCTTTTAAATAAAGCTTTGCGTTTTTAACAAAATAAGAAATATCTGTATTGGTATCAAAAAAACCTCTTTCGGCATAAATTTTTGTACTGTCTTTTAAGTTAAAAACAGTTGAAGGGCCATAAATATAAGCTAAGTTAGAATTTGTATAATAATCTAAATGATCTGAGTTTAATAAATTTTCGGGGTTTACCACCTTCACTTTTGTTTTGGCTGTAAACTTTTTATCTTTTAAGTAATAGGTACCTTTATTACTGGTTAATGTATTTTTCTTATCTCGAATTTTACCTTTAGTTGGGTAAAAGAGTAATTGTTTACTACGATTAAAATAAAGAGTATCTGTAGTAAGTTTCATTTCTTTATCATTTACTTCTACATTACCCCATGATTTGGCAATTTTAGTATTTGCATCATAGTTTGCAAAATCTGAGTATTGAATAATACTGTCTCCTTGTTCTATAACAACTTCGCCAACTGCTTTAAAAAGATTTTTTTCTTTATAAAGTACTGCACGTTTACAATCTAAAGTAGCTCCTTCATGAGAAACTCTAACATCTCCAATTAAAATAGTTGCGCCAGGTAGTTTTTCTTCATCTGTAGTTGTTAACTTAGATGATAGTATCTTAATTCTCTTTGTTTGAGAAAAAAGATTAACTGCAGCTATTATTGAAATAAAAAGAAATACTCTTTTCATTATTTTTATAATTTAATGAACAAAAATAATGAAAAGAGTATGCCAATTTCTTAATCATATAATAAATTAATTAAGATTTAAGTTTTAAAGAGGTTTTAAGTTGTCTAATTTTGCATAAAATTAAATAGTAAAGTTGATGAAAGGACATTTTGATTTATCAAAAGAGGAAATGAAAGCATATGGTTATAAAATCGTTGATTTAATAGCTGAACATTGGGCTACACTAGAAGATAAGAAACCAGTTACTTCTGCTACCCGAAAAGAAATGGATACTATTTTTTTACAAGAAGCTCCTGAAAAAGGTTCTTCACCAGATGAGGTGTTGAATTTTATTATGGATAACGTAATTCCTAATAGTAATGTAACTTCTCATCCTAAATTTTATTCTTTTGTTCCTGGGCCAAGTAACTTTATAAGTACTATGGCAGATTCATTGGCTACTGGTTTTAATATTTTTTCTGGAGGATGGATTGTTTCTCCAGCTGCAGCTGAATTAGAAATTGTAACCATGAACTGGTTGTTGAAGATGTATGATTTCCCTGTTAAAAAAGGAGGAGGAATTTTTACAAGTGGAGGGTCTTTAGCTAATTTAACAGCATTAGTTACTGCGAGAAGGATTAAATGTGGAGATGATTTTTCTAAAGCTATTATTTATTTATCAGATCAGGCGCATTCTTCAAATATTAAAGCAATACGTGTTTTAGGATTTAAGAAAGAACAAATAAGAATTATACCTACTGATTTTGAGTTTAAAATTGGAATAAACAAACTTAAAAATGAAATAGCGAAAGATAAATTAAAAGGATTACAACCATTTTGTTTTATCGCTTCAGCAGGAACAACCAATACAGGTACTGTAGATCCTTTACATGATATTGCAGATATTTGTGAGGATGAAAACATGTGGTTTCACATTGATGGTGCTTATGGAGGTGCAGCAATACTTTCTAAAAAAGGAGCACGTGCTTTACGAGGTATTGATAGAGCAGATTCTTTAACTGTAGATCCTCATAAGTGGTTTTTTCAACCTTATGAAATAGGATGCTTATTGGTAAAAGACGCTTCTTGGTTAAGCAATACGTTTAGTGAAAAACCTGAGTATTTAAGAGATATTGAAGGGAATGAATCGGAAATTAACTTTTATGATTATGGTATTCAATTAACACGTAGGTTACGAGCACTTAAATTTTACATGTCGATTAAAACATATGGATTAGATACTTTTAGAGAGGCTGTATCTTATAATATAGAACTAACAGAAAAAGTAGAAGATCATTTAAGAAAGAGTAGAGAATGGGAAGTGGTTTCTCCTGCAACATTAGCGGTTATTAATTTTAGATATAACCCGATTGGTATAAAGCTTACAGAAGAAAAAATTGACGCCATTAA
>CALISK010000275.1 GCA_938041625.1 uncultured Tenacibaculum sp.
TGCTTATTTTTATACCATTCTTTTACCGTTCCATGATACGCTCCCTTCATATTAAAATGATATTCAAACATTTTTATTTTATTAATATACCATCCTAGATGTGTCCCTATTTTTATTCCTTTTGTATACTTTCTTTCAAACCATTTATTTTCATTTGCATACCAACCATTATAATACCCCTCTCTTTTTCCTTCAAAATATTGGGACTGTGTTTTTAATTTTCCTTCTATATAATGTTCATTCAAAATACCTGAGTAAGGCATTTTATTAAATAACAAAACGCCATTAATCAATTCAAATCTTACATCGGATATATTCTTTTCAATATTAGGAACAACGACAGGTTTTACAACTGTTAATTCCTTTTTCTTAAAATTACATGAAGTAATTATACATATCGCAAATACTATAAATACCTTTCTCAACTTACCTTGTTACGGTTCCTGCTGTTCCATAAAAACCATTTCCATTAAGATAAGGAGCTTCAGTGGTTATATGGTAATGATAAATACCATTAGGAAAATCAGCTGTAACACCAACATGTCCATGAAAATCATCTAAATCAGTGTTTGTAATGGTAGTCCCATTTTCTGAAGAACCGTATACGGGAAAACCATCAGATAGTAATCCTAAAAAAGCATCCTCTCCATAAGTATCTGTTAAAAACTTTGGTTTAATATGATAATGGTATTGTGTATTGGCAGGGTGACCTAAATACTGATCAAAAGAATTAATTTCATTTGTTAAAGAGGCTCCTCCTGCTGCATATTGATTAAAAAACACAACTCCATTTCTCGATATTCCAATAGCTCCCATTGGAGTTTCTGCTTTATTAGATGCTTCAGCCGGATTTAAAGGAATACTAAAAGTAATATTTTGTTCTCCTATAGATCCGGGATTTTGCCTCCAGTCAGGATTCGTTCCATTATATGCTTCATACAAAGCATTACTAGTATCCCAATAAGGGCTTTTATGGTTTGGTAAGTCTTTTGTAATAAAGGTTACAGTATTTCCATTAACAGAATACGTTAATCCTGTACCCTCAAATTTTGATAAGATGGGTGTTATATCATAGTTTGTTACTGAAGGAGCATCCGTATCTGCATTATCATTGTTGTCGTCTGATCCACAAGCATAAAACAAATTTACGGTCATCACTAATAGTAGTGAATATTTAATTAAATTACTTTTTTTTATTGCATTCATATTTAAAAATATTTATGGGGAATTTTTTAATTAATTTCTTAATTTATTTACTTCTGAAATTAATGTATCTTTAATAAGATCATTACTAGCACTTAAAGGCAGTTGATTGGTACTTAACAAATTGGGGTTTTCTAATGGATTTGTACTTAAATCATAAAATGCCTCTTCTCCATTAGCAAATAAAATATACTTATGAGTAGCATTTCTAATAGTATAATCTACTCCTGAAACTCTATCATCTTTTATTTCTGTATATATGTATTCCCTAAAATTAGGAATAGAATTTATAAATAGTTCTTTAAAACTTTTACTATCATTTAACTCTGTAGTTCCTGTACCTGCAATATCTGATATAGTTGCAAATAAATCCGTAGTATTTAACAAGCTACCATCAATTTCATTCATTCGGTCTACGTTTTTACCTGATACAATCATAGGTACATTAACACCCCCTTGGTATACGCTTCCTTTTGCTCTTCTGGTATTATATTCTTGTACAACTTGACCTGGTGTACCATTATCTCCTATAAAAATAATAATTGTATTCTCTTTTTCTTCTTCAGTCATTGAATCTAGTAATCGTCCCATTTCTGTATCCATAGCTTCTAAAGCAGCCATGTAATAAGGTTGTGGATTAGTATCTATACTAGCTTGATCTGAAGGTAATGATTGTGTGTGAAGATTATTAGGAGGTAAATGAAATGGTGTATGAGGTGCATTATAAGCTAACCATAAAAACCAAGGTTGAGTTTGCTGATCAATCCAATCTATAGCTAAATCTGTAAACTTTGTAGTCGTATACTCATTTGAGGTTGTCGTTTGCCCATTTTCTGTAAAATTCCAGTTGGTATACGATTGTACTCCTCCTGTTAAAAGACCTGCATAATAACCAACTCCCATTTGTGTAGGATGTGTAGCAGTTTTTGATAAATGCCATTTACCAACTATTGCATGTTCATAATTTGAATTATTATTATCTAAATGTTTTTGCAATGAAGTTTCAGAAGTAGAAAGTTCATCATCTACTTGCAATACATTGGTTCTAAATCCATATTTACCTGTAATAATACTCGATCGTGTTGGTGTACAGGTTGGGTAAGACCATAAATTAGTAAATCGAACGCCAGAAGATATCATTCTTTGAAGATTTGGCATGTTTGGTTTAACTGTACCTATATCAAAACCTGGTGTTGCATCTAATCCCATATCATCAGCTATAATTAATAAAATATTAGGACTATTTGATTCTCCTTGGTCTATTGGTTCTTCGGAATCACTACTTTCTTTACTACATGAAAAAATTAAAAAGGATAAGAGTAAAATTTGGGGCAATAAAAATCTCATAATTTGTACTTTTTTAATAATTAGACCTTTAAATTTCTAAAAGGTTTAAAATTATGTTAAAAAAGTACAAAAAAAATCTAATATAATAAGCATAAAGTGCTCATTTATATTAGATTTAAAGGGCTAACAAATTAGTTTTTTTATCTTAAAAATAATCTTTAACGATTAAATTTAGTTTTATATGACTTACTTTCTATTTTTACAGGGATTAGTTTCATTTCTTTTTTATAAGCTTCTGTTACAAAACCAGTTAATTTACTTATACTTTCAAATATTGTAGTTAAAAAATTCATACTAATAGTTTTTAGGGATTAAACACACTATTTTGACACTTCTATTTCTAAAAAGTCACAAACAATAAAAAAATAGTTGCTTATCTTTGCAAGATAAATTTAGTTTTATGAAATTAGTTATTTTAACAATCGGTTTATTAGCTTTAGCTTTTGCTGGTATTGCTATAAAAATTTGGGCAAAAAAAGATGGTGAATTTGCAGGTACTTGTGCCAGTCAAAATCCTATGTTAAACAAATCTGGTGAATCATGCGGTTTTTGTGGTAAAACTCCTGATCAGTTTAATACTTGTAATGAACCTCAACACCAATAAAATAGAGAAACTATAAATAAAGAGGTCCTTAAACATATTGAGCTAGCAAAAGATAATAATCAAACTTCTTTTAATTATTTATTAGATACCTTTTGGGGTATTGTATATGGGTATCAATTAAAAAAAGTAGGTAATGAAAATGATGCAGAAGATATTACTATACAAACTTTTGCAAAAGCTTTCAATAAAATACACACGTTTAATACTGACTATCAATTTAGTACTTGGTTAATTGCTATTTCTAAAAATTTACATCAAGACTTATTAAGAAAACGTAATTCATCTATTATTATAAAAACAACTTTAGAAGACAAGGATGATTTATATAAAGTAGTTGATACAACTCCAAGCCCTGAAGATAAAATAATCACTGAACAAAACTTAGCCAAATTACTTAAAGATATTAAAAAGTTAAAACCTAAATATCAAGAAGTAATTCATCTTCGTTTTTTTCAAGAATTGAGTTATAAGGAAATAGCTATACAAATTAACGAACCAATAAATAACGTTAAAGTTAAATTACTTAGAGCAAAGAAGCTATTAGCTGAAATAATTAAAAAAAGTAATTAATGAAAAAAGTTACTTTTAGTATTTTAGGCCCCGGCCTTTTATTTGCTGGTGCTGCAATAGGAGTTTCTCATTTAGTACAAGCCACTAAAGCTGGAGCAGAATATGGTTTTGGCTTAATATGGGCTTTATTATTAGCACATCTCTTTAAATATCCTTTCTTTAAATTTGGTCCTAAATATGCTGCTGCTACAGGAGAAAGTTTATTGGATGGCTATAAAAAACTAGGTAAAGGATATCTTTTACTGTATTTTATAGTAAATATAATTACCATGTTTGTTATTCAAACTGCAGTTACTATAGTAACCGCTAGTTTAGCTTCACAACTTTTTGGTATTACAAATAACTTAGTACTATGGTCCGTTATACTACTAACCATAATATTGTCTATGCTTTGGATTGGTAAATACCAACTTTTAGACAAACTAATGAAGTATATTATATTGTCTTTAACAATTAGCACTATAATAGCTGTATCTATAGCTATCTTTAAAAATGAAACTACTTATAACTTTATTCAATTCTTTCCAAAAGAAGCTCTAGAAATAAGTTTTTTAATTGCTTTTTTAGGTTGGATGCCTGCTCCTCTTGATATTTCTGTTTGGCATTCGCTTTGGGCTCTCGAAAAATCAAAAAATACTACAGAAAAAATAACGGTAAAAAAATCTGTATTCGATTTTAATATCGGTTATTTTGGTACTTTAATATTAGGGATTTGTTTTATGATACTAGGAACTTTAGTACTATATAAAACAGGTACAAAGTTTGCTACAACAGGAATAGGTTTTGCTACACAATTAATAAATATTTACACGCAAACTCTTGGTGAATCTTTTAAATTAATTATAGGGATTGCTGCTTTTACAACCATGCTTAGTACTACAATAACAACATTAGACGCTTCTCCTAGAGCTATGGAAAAAGCTTCTTTTTTATTATTCAAAAATAAAAGAAAATTAAATTACTGGTTTTGGATCTTATTTTTAGTTTTTGGAACCTACATAATACTACAATTTTTCTTAAACAATATGGTTACTCTAGTTAAAATTGCTACTATTTTTTCTTTTTTAACAGCTCCTATTTTTGCTTTTTTAAACTATAGATTAATTACAAGTAAGTTTACTCCAAAAGAGTTTCAACCTAATTTATTTATTAAAGTACTTAGTTGGCTAGGGATCTTATTTCTTTTGATTTTTAGTTTTTGGTTCATTTCAACACTATTTTAAACAGCTAAAAAACAGTTATTTAAAAAAATAAATAAAAAAAAACATAAAAAAAACGATAAAAAAATTAAATTAGCATGATTTTTGGATAAATAGACTGAAATCAAAAATTAAACCCCAATATTAAAAATGCAGATTAGACAAATTTTATTTAAATCGGTGTGTGTATTTATTACACTTTTTTCTTTCCAAAGTATTTTTTCTCAATCAGAAAAACTAAAAAGCGCTTTTACAGATACTAGTATAAAAGTACAAGGAAAACTTCAAGCAGAGACAGGTAAATACAGGTATGATTATCATGATGTTTATCAATCAGATTCTCTAGCTAAAGATTTACAAGCAAGCGGTTACCATGGTGGTGGACCATCTTGGTTAGGTATTATTTACGGTGCTTTTAAAGTTTGTGAAAATAATTTAATCGATGATTTAGAAATGAAAGTAGAAGTAACTGGAGTTACTTTTTGGAGTAAAAACAAAGAAGATTTAGAAAAAATAGGGAGAGTTGTTTCTATTATTAAGTCAGATTCTGCTTCTCTTCAATTAGCTATTGATAAAGCTTCTGAATTAGATATCATGCAATAAAAGATTCTTTGTAAATTTGTATTTTAAATTTCACCAAGAATGTCAGAAAATATTGCTGTACCAGTAAACAATAAAGAACGTGTAAAAAAACCCAAATGGTTACGAGTTAAGTTACCTGTTGGTAAAAAATACACCGAACTTAGAGGTTTAGTAGATAAGTACAATCTTAACACTATTTGTACTAGTGGTAGTTGTCCTAATATGGGAGAATGTTGGGGCGAAGGTACTGCCACATTCATGATTTTAGGAAACACGTGTACTAGATCATGTGGCTTTTGTGGTGTTAAAACAGGTAGACCTGATACTGTAGAATGGGATGAACCAGAAAAAGTAGCTAGATCTATTAAAATAATGAAAATTAAGCATGCTGTTATTACCTCTGTAGATCGTGATGATTTAAAAGATGGTGGTTCTATTATTTGGAGTGAAACAGTACAAGCTATTAGAAGAGCGAACCCTAACACAACTTTAGAAACTTTAATTCCAGATTTTCAAGGAAACGAAAAATTAATTGATCGAATTATTGAAGTACATCCTGAAGTAGTTTCTCATAATATGGAAACTGTTAAGCGATTAACTAGAGAAGTTCGAATACAAGCTAAATACGATCGTAGTTTAGCTGTTTTAAAGTATTTAAAAGAAAAAGGTATGCGTACTAAATCTGGTATAATGCTGGGCTTAGGAGAAACTGAAGAAGAAGTGATTCAAACCATGAAAGATGTAAGAAGTGTTGGCTTAGATATTATTACTATAGGACAATATTTACAGCCTACAAAAATGCATTTACCTGTAAAAGAATTTATCACACCAGATCAGTTTAAAAAATACGAGACTATTGGTAAAGAAATGGGATTCATGTATGTAGAAAGTGGAGCTTTAGTTAGGTCTTCTTATAAAGCACATAAACATGCTCGTTAAAATGATATTTAATTATGAATTCCTTAACATAAGGACTTCCAAATATTAAAAAAATGTAAATTATTCAAAACAAACAAAATTACAACTCTATTATTCGTAATTTTGGCACAGATATTGAAACCATCTAATTGTTAGCAATAATAATTGTTTTCAATGTGTAAATTATTTGAATTAGTTGATTAACGAAAAACCACCTCTATGAGGTGGTTTTTTGATTTTTATAAGTTGTATTATTTTAAATTAATTGTTTAAATAAATAATAGTGTTGTAAAAATTAAAAATGCTAAAATTACTAACAAGAAAAAGTAAACTAACTTTTTATTTAAAGAAGATACAAACACTTTATAAGCATTAGAATCTTTAAATAAAATATTAAAAATTAAAGTCAAAATCAAAATAGGTACACCACATAATAATAATATTAAAAAAAAATACCAAACACCATCTGATTCACCAAATAATAGATTCATTTTTGATTTTTAACAAACTTTAAAATTACTATTCAATATACCCCATTTTTTTCATCCATTCATCATTAAACATTTTACCTACATAACGGCTTCCGTGATCATGAAAAAGAATTACTACTACATCATCTTTTGTAAAGTGTTCTTTCAACTGTAGAGCTCCTTTCATTGCTGCTCCAGCTGAATTTCCTAAGAACATACCTTCCTCTTTTGCTAATAATTGTGTATAAACAGCAGCATCTTTATCTGTTACCTTTGTAAAACCATCAATAATTTCGAAATTTACATTTTTAGGTAAAATATCCTCCCCTATTCCCTCTGTTACATAAGGATAAATTTCTTTTTCATCAAAAATTCCAGTTTCATGATATTTCTTAAACACAGATCCATAAGTATCTATACCCCAAATTTTCACATCAGGATTTTGCTCTTTTAAGTATTTCCCTACTCCAGAAATTGTTCCACCTGTACCTACACCAACAATAAAGTGTGTAATCTTACCTTCAGTTTGTTTCCAAATTTCTGGTCCTGTACTTTCATAATGAGCAATTGCATTACTTGGGTTATCATATTGATTTACATACCATGAATTTTCTGTTTCTTCTGCTAATCTTTTAGAAACTGAATAATAACTTCTTGGATCATCTGGTTCAACTGCCGTCGGACACACAACAACCTCTGCTCCTACAGCTCTTAAAATATCCATTTTCTCCTTACTTTGCTTATCAGACAATACAAAAACACATTTATAACCTTTAACAATAGCAGCCAAAGCTAATCCCATTCCTGTATTTCCTGAAGTACCTTCAATAATAGTACCTCCTGGCTTTAATCTACCGTCTGCTTCTGCATCTTCAATCATTTTTAAAGCCATACGATCTTTAACTGAATTCCCTGGGTTAAATGTTTCATATTTAGATAAAACTAAACATGGTAATTCTTCTGCCAGTTTATTAATTTTTATTAAAGGAGTATTCCCTATGGTCTCTAATATATTGTTTGCGTAATTCATTTTCTATAATTTGTAGTGCAAATATAATTTCTTTCTATAATTTTCGTGATTTATTCCCATAAAAAAATCCCATATTCTGGGATTTTTTTATATCTAATTTGTTTAGCTCTTATCATTTAGTTAAACCAAACTATAAAAGATTTCATTTTAGCAATGTCTGGTATTTGTTCAATACTAACTTTTCTCATATTAAACTCTTTTAAACCCAATTGTTCTTTATCTATAGCAATTGTAGCATTTAAATCATCTATAAATATAGTAGCAGATGAAAAAGAGGTTTCTATTTTACTAATGGCATTATTAGCATTAATCTCACTAAAATTAGATCTAATATTTAATCCTTTAGCAGTTTTAAATCTATCATCAAAAATTTCAATACTTTTAATTGTAGATGTAGAATCTAATTGTTCTTTAGGTACTACTGTTAATAAATGCTTTCCTCCTTTTTCATAAATTTGGTATTCATCATCATCTTGAAAGTAGTTATTACCTTTAGCTCCTTCACTTAAAATTTTAACAACAGAGTCTTTTGCATACAATTTCTCTAACTCTTGCATAGTTGTACTAGTTGTTATTTGTCCAACTTTACCTTTAGTAATTGTGTAATTATCCTTTCCACATTGTACAAAAACAAATGAGATAGATAATATTAATACAATTTTAAATAGTTTCCTCATATAAATTAATTCTAGATATAACGATTGGTTTTACGTTTTAGTTTATAATACTTTTTTTAAAATACCAAATACAGCTCTTATAAAAGTTGCACTTGTTAACACCTTTACAAGAGGGTTTTGCCTTGTACTTCTTCTCCTTGTTGTAGATGTTGTTCTTTTCTTTCTTAATTTTTCTTCTTCCTCTCTTTTATCCTCTTCTGTTTTTTCTTTATTTATTTTTTCAATTTTTTTACCTAATAATTCATAAGCACTTTCTCTATCAACTTCTTTATTGTATTTATCTACCAATTTAGAAGCATTTAATACATCTTGAATTTCTCTTTCAGAAAGCACATCCATTCTACTCATTGGAGCTCTTAACATTGTTCTTGCTAAAGGAGTTGGTATTCCTTTTTCATTAAGTACAGTAACAAATGCTTCTCCAATACCTAATTGCGTTAATACTTCTTTAGTATCATAGTATTCTGAGTCAGGATAATTTTCTGCCGCTAATTTTAATGCTTTTCTGTCTTTAGCTGTAAAAGCACGCAATGCATGCTGTATTTTCATACCTAATTGAGCTAAAACATCTTCAGGTACATCCTTTGGGTTTTGGGTTACAAAATACAACCCTATTCCCTTAGATCGAATTAATTTAACAATACTTTCTATTTGACTTAATAAGGCTTTTGATGCTTCATCAAAAACTAAGTGAGCTTCATCTATAAAAATAATCAACTCTGGTCTACCACTATCTCCTTGTTCAGGAAATGTTTCATACACCTCTGCTAACAATTGAAGCATAAAAGTTGAAAATAATTTAGGTTTATCTTGTATATCTGTTAATCTTAAAACTGAAATTACTCCTTTTCCATCTTCATCAACTCTTGTTAAATCTTCAACTTCAAAAGACTTTTCACCAAAAAAAAATTCTCCTCCTTGTTGTTCTAACTCTACTATTTTTCGTAGAATAGCACCTGTACTCGAAGAAGATATACGACCATATTCTTTTGAAATTTCCTCTTTACCTTCTGCTGTTACAAATTGTAACATCTTTTTAAAATCTTTTAAATCTAATAATGGTAAATGATTATCATCACAATATTTAAATATAATAGCAACAATACCTGATTGCGCTTCTGTTAAATCTAATATTCTAGATAGTAAAACAGGTCCAAATTCAGAAACAGTAGCTCGTAAGCGTACCCCATCTTGTTCAGATATTGATAATATTTCTATAGGAAATTTTTGTGCATCAAATGGTATTCCTATTTTCTCATGCCTTTCATCAATCTTTACATGTCCTTCACTTGCCGATGCCAATCCACTTAAATCTCCTTTTACATCCATCAACAATACAGGAATTCCTTGTTCAGACATGTTTTCTGCTAAAACCTGTAGTGTTTTAGTTTTACCTGTACCTGTTGCACCAGCTATTAAACCATGTCTATTTAATGTCTTTAAAGGAATATTCACCAAAGCATTTGTTATGGTTTCTTCTCCTAACATACCCGCTCCTAATGTTATAAAATCACCTTTCGATTTATAACCTTCATTTATATAATTAAGGAAAGCTTCTTTTTGACTCATCGTACGTTATTTTTGATAAAAATACTATTAATATTAGCATTTCAAAAAAATGACAACTAATTTATTTCATCAAATTTTATAGGGTTTTAATTACATTTGTTAATCAACTAAAAAATAGGGATAATGAAACTAATAAAATTATTAAGCATCTGTGCTGTAGTAATTCTAAGTTCTTGTAAAAACACAGTAGAAAAAGAAACTATTGTAGAAAAGGTACAAAAAAAACCTTTAATTTTTCATAAATCGAAATTAGAACGTAAAAAAGATGCTCCTTTTTCAGATGCTGTAGAAGTAGGTAATACATTATATTTAGCAGGACAAGTAGGTATTAACCCAACAACAGGAAAATTACCTGAAGGCGGCATTGTTGCTGAGACAAAACAAGCTTTAGAAAATATTAAAGAGGTATTAAAAAACCATGGTTCTGATTTAGAGCATGTAGTAAAATGTACTGTTATTTTAACTACTACCGATGATTTTACTGAATTTAATAAAATTTTCCGTGAATATTTTCCTAAAAATAAACCAGCAAGAACTACATTTGCAGGCGATTTGCTTGTAGGAGCAAAAATTGAAATTGATGTAATAGCGGTAAAAGTAGATGGATTTAAAGACGCAAGAGTTAATTAAAAAAGGAGAAATGCTTCCTTTAATGGAAGAATTTTATACAATTCAAGGTGAAGGTGCCCATACAGGTACTGCGGCTTATTTTATTAGAATAGGTGGTTGTGATGTTGGTTGCCATTGGTGTGATGTTAAAGAGAGTTGGGATGCTAGTTCTCACCCTCCAACACAAACAGATTTAATTGTTAGTAATGCTAAAAAGTATGCTGAAACAGTAGTTATTACTGGTGGTGAACCTTTAATGTGGAGCTTAGATTATATTACACAGCAACTTAGAGAGAAAAATATAAAAACTCATATAGAAACTTCTGGAGCTTATAAATTTTCTGGTGTTTGGGATTGGTTTTGTTTGTCTCCAAAAAAAACAAAACTGCCACTTAAAAAAGCATACGAGGAAGCAGATGAGTTGAAAATGATTATTCACAATAAAAATGATTTTGAGTTTGCCGAAGCAGAAGCTGCTAAAGTAAATGATAATTGTTCTTTGTTTTTACAACCTGAATGGAGTAAATGTGAAGTTATGATTCCTTTAATTATCGATTATGTAATGAAACATCCGAAATGGAAAATTTCTTTACAAACGCATAAATACCTTAATATTCCTTAAAAATTAAAAGACTTAAAATTTTACTATAAAGCCAAATCGAGATTTCGATTTGGCTATTTTTTTTATAATATTATTTAAAAGAATCTGACCACTTTTCATTAGTATAAACATCATTTCCTCTTAAAGTATTCAAAAAAGCTATTAATTCGTTTTGCTCTTCATTTGTCATATCAAGAAATTGAAGATATCCTTCTGGCATTAAACGTCGATCTAAATTATTATTTTCTGAATGAATTTCTTTAAAATTATAATTCACAAAAATTCCTCCTAATAAATCATTTGTTTTGCATACATCAAACATTGGATTATTTAATTCTCCGTTAGAGTAAATTAAATCTTTTAAAGTAGGTAAACGTGTTACTAAAAAATCACACTCCTTAAGTGTATTTCCATTCAACAGAAGATCGAATCCATTATTAAGTGATCCGGTATCTATGGCAACTCGCACAATTTATTCCTCCTCCTACTCTATGAGCTACAGTAGTTGTTAAATTTCCTCCAAACAGATCAATTTTAACTTCTTCTATATTGTATTCAAAATTCTCTGTAAATAAACGTTTTCCTGCATTCTCTTCTTCTGTAAAATTCGGAAAATCATCTCTATGAGAACGTACTTGAGAAATTCCTACATCATATTTAGAATCGAAAGACTGAATACTTCTTATAAATTGTGCCAAAACCATAGATATTAGATCTTCGGTAATAGAAATATCTCCAAAAGTTCTATTAAATAAAATAGGATAATGAGTAGTAGAAGATAATTTAGTTATTAAATCCTGAATATCTGGAGCTCCATTTGTATCACTAAATCCCATTTCTCCATGATCTTTAACGGGCATAATTGTTTGCGCTTCTAAATTTGATGCTCTTTCATCCCAAAAAAATCAACTCTTATCAGCAAACCTGCTATTTATTAATCGCATAGAATGTCTTTGTGTTTCACTATTTACACCTTTACTAAATTGTTCTCTATCTGAAAAAGCAAACTCTTGTTTATGGCAAGATACACATGAAACAGTATTGTTTGTAGATAATTTTTTATCGTAGAACAATCCCCTTCCTAATGTTGCTCCTGTATCTGTTATAATATTATTTGTGGGTGTGTTATCTTTTCTAATATAACCCGGAATAACTTGATTTGAATAATTAAATACAGTACTCAAATTAATATTGAGAACTTCATCAATTACATTTTGATCTGTAGCTACAGGTTCATAATCATTATTTACATCTTTAGAACAGGATACAAACAAAACGAACAAAATTGTAATTATTAAAATATATACCTTCATATTAAAAACCTATCTTATATATATTAGGATTTCTTTTATTTGAAAAGGTTTAATTTTAATAAATAATCTGAGTTTATTATAAGCTTAATAAAATAGATTATAGAAAGAAAAGAATTGAAAACAATACTTTAAGAATTCATTTAAATTATTTGTAAAAGAAAAAAAACGCCCTAGCTGACGTTTTTTTCTAAGTATCTTCAATTAAGTATTCATTATGAGCTAATGTGAGATACGTTTTTTTTCTTTTTTTCATAGATTTTCCCCCGAACGACTATGATATAAAGGTTATTTATACCCGACCTTATATATGTAAGGCTTTTGACTGGTACAAATATATTCCTACTATTTAACAATGCGGTATGGTTTTACCATACTTTTGGTATGGTAAAACCATACTTCTGCATTTTTCTTCTTTTTTTAACACTTTTTAACACTTTAATTAAATTTTGTATATTTGCATCACATGATGAAATTAAATATACATACAACTACTTGGGCATTGATTGCTCTTGATAGTACTAGAGGAGCAGATAAGTCGCTTTCTCGAAATAGAATGTTATTTTATGATATACAATAATGATTTAAAAAATCAAAAACCAATACTATAAAAGGCGTTCAAATTAATTTGAACGCCTTTTTTAATAAAAATTAATAAATGATAATAAAAGATTTAGTTAACATATAAAATTTGAAAGGTTTATTTCATAAGCAATTAAGGACTTAAAAAAGGTTAAAACCTTAACTATCTAGATAAAATATCTGGACAGGAATACCACTACCTAAAAATAAGTTAATAAATTGAAAATCAATAAAATAAACTTCAATAAAGTTTGCGTTAATTAAAAAAAGATATATATTTGTACCATCATTATTTAAAGGACAGTTTAAATATGATATTAAAAAGAATATTAATTATAATATAGAAATTATGAAACTAATTTATTTAAGTACTAACATGAAACAATTGCCAATAAGAGGAGTGGTTTTTAATGTACAAGTGAGTAAAGATGTTTATTGTGATTTACAATATTTGAAAGATGAATAACTAATTACATTTTCAATATATAAATACAAAGGCGTCTTCTTAGAAGGCGCCTTTTTTGCTTAAATAAGGTATAAAAATAGGCTTGAAAATTTGGATAAATCGCTTATTTTTTGTATCTTATATGTTAAAGAAAGTATAAAAGTTATGATAAATACAATATTGCTAATTCTAAATGAAAAAGGACGTTTACTCACTCAAACGTAACGCACACTAAAAGTCTGTTTGATATTATATATATTAAATATAACTTAAATTAAAATTGACTAGCGTTACTAAAAATTGCAACAAACGCTTCCTTAAAAAAACGACAATGTAGAATTTGCTGAAGGCTTCTCTCAATAGGCCTTGCTAGTTCAAGACTTCACGAATTGATATCAACTCAATTCAGTTCTACAAATACCACCTGAAATATTCGGGCTGGATGCTTAATGCCTCATTTTTAATGATGCTTTAAGAATAAAAATTACTAAAAAACTAATAATGCGCTGCTTTATGCGGCAAGGAAAACTATTGTCTAAAAACTAAAACATAAGTTATGAAAAATTTAAAAACATTACTAACAATCGTCGTTCTATT
>CALISK010000276.1 GCA_938041625.1 uncultured Tenacibaculum sp.
GTAAATTCTTTTATTACTTTTTCATTTCTTTTTAAATAAGACCATTTACCATGTTTTGTAGCTATTAAAAGACCACATCTTTCCATATTTGTTAAGTAAGTTGAAATAGTAGATTGTGATAACCCTGCTTTTTCTTGAATATATGTTACGCAAACACCATCATTAAAATGTTTTAATGTTTTATGAGGAGGAAAGTTTTTTTCCGGTTCTTTTAACCATTCCATTATTTGAACTCTAGTTTGATTAGATAAACATTTACCTATTTCAGTAGCTTCTTTCAAATTCATGTTATAAATATATTGATAAATACCGATATGTGAAAATGAATTGAGAATATTTTATAAAACGAGACTTTTTACTGATAGATAAAATTTCTTTTTTTTGAGTAGCTTAATATTTTTAATAGGTATGATTTGGATCATAAAACTAAGGATTATGCAGAAGTTACTTTTGCCTAGAATAAAGAATTAATATAATTATTATGGCTAGTAAAAAAACAATTGAAATTGTAAAATCTACAGCACCAGTATTACAAGTTCATGGTGAAGCAATAACTAAAGTGTTTTATAGATTATTATTTGATAAGCATCCAGAGTTAAAAGATGTTTTTAATATGTCTAATCAGAAAAGAGGAGTACAACAAAAAGCTTTAGCAAATGCAATATTTAAGTATGCTGTTCATATTGAAAAATTAGAAATGTTAGGGGATACTATAGAAACTATTGTACAAAAACATGTAAGCTTGTCTATTCCAAAAGAAGCATATCCAATAGTAGGAGAAAATTTATTATTAGCTATTAAAGAAGTATTAGGAGATTTAGCTACTTCTGAAGTTGTTAATGCTTGGGCTGAGGCTTATGAAGATTTAGCAGTAATTTTTGTAAATAGAGAAGAAGAGTTATATGAAAGTAAAGAAAAAAGCCAAAATGGTTATAGAGGAATGAAAGAATTTATAGTAGTTAAAAGAGTAATTGAGAGTAATAGTATTACTTCTTTCTATTTAAAAAGAAAAGACGGGAAACCTATACCTAATTTTATAGCTGGACAGTATGTAGCTGTAACACTAGAAATACCAGGTACTAATCATAAACATACTAGAAATTATAGTTTGTCGGATTCTAATGATAAAGATTATTTAAGACTTAGTATTAAAAAAGAAGAAGGAAACCCAAATGGAGTTGTATCTAATTACATACATTCTAAGCTAACTATTGATGCTGTTTTATTAGTAGGCATGCCCTCTGGAGAATTCATTTTAAAAGAAACTGAAAATCCAATTGTTTTTATAGGAGCAGGAGTAGGTATCACTCCAGTATTAAGTATGTTTAAAGAAGCTATTAAATATCACAATAATATTACATTTATTCAGTGTGTATTGAATAGTGAAAGTCAAGTTTTTGAAAATGAAATTAATCAATTAATAAATGATAAATCTAGGTTTGTAAAGATATTTAGCACACCTTTAACTACTGATATTGTTGGAGAAAGCCACGATTATAGAGGTTTTTTAAGTTCTGAAATATTGAATAGTTTAAATGTTTCTAAAAAGAGTGATTTTTATTTTTGTGGACCGACTCCTTTTATGGCTAACACTTTAAAAATATTAGATACATTGGATGTGAAAAAGAAAAGTATAAATTATGAGTTTTTTGGACCTGTAGAAGCATTGAACTAGTTGATTAAATATTTATTCCCTTCTTTTCATATGAATAAGAGGGAATTAATAGTAAACAGTATCGTGTTTAGGAGAAGATTAATTCAGTTGGTTTATTTAAAATGATTCATTCACTACAATTATTTTTTTTAAAACATATTTATTAGGGAAATCGGTTAAATTTAAAATCAAATAATCATCTTCAAAGAAAGCTTTTCCATATATTTTGTTAGGAAATTGATAAATTTCATATTTATCACCATTTTTTTTCCAATTATAATTTGTCATGTCAATATTTTTGCATTCTTCTGCAGTTGAAAGATATTGAACTAAATAACTAACTAACATGTCATTATTTTTTTCAAATTGAATTTGAAAAGGTTTATCACAATGTAAATCAATTTGAATATCCGATTCATATCTTTCAATTAAATGCCAATAACCTATTATTTCATTTATTGAATCTTCATTATTAGAGCATGATTGCAATAATGTTATAGTAAAAAATAATATAAATACGATAGAGTTTTTCATAATAGCTTTAATATTTCTACAGTTTTTTATTAAAAGTTAGGAAATGTATTATAATAATTTATATTATTATTTCTTTCTCTCATTTCACTAGATATATTGTGTTTTTAGGCTATTATTTTTTTTTAGGTCTAAATGGTTTTATTACATCTTCATTGCATTCTAAGAATGGACCATTCATAAGATCTATACAATATGGAATAGCAGGAAAAACAGCATCTAAACATTCTCTAATTGATTTTGGTTTTCCAGGTAAATTAATAATTAAACTATTACCTCTAAGTCCAGCAGTTTGTCTAGAAAGAATTGCAGTTGGTACAAATTTCAAAGATTCAGCCCTCATAAGTTCCCCAAATCCTGGCATCATCCTGTCACAAACAACTGTAGTTGCTTCAGGTGTAACATCTCTTTTAGCAGGGCCTGTACCTCCCGTGGTAATCACTAAGCAACAGTTATCATTATCTACCATATTAATAATGGTATTTTCAATAAGTTTTTGTTCATCCGGAATTACTTGATACACTTCTTGCCATTTAGAAATTAAATAATCGTTTAAGGTATTAATAATTGCTTTTCCACTAATATCTTCGTAAACACCGGCGCTTGCTCTATCGCTTACTGTTATTATTCCTATTTTAATCATTGATTAATTATCTTAT
>CALISK010000277.1 GCA_938041625.1 uncultured Tenacibaculum sp.
CATGGTTGGCGAAATTATATTACCAACCCTATTTCTAATAAAAATGCAAAACACTTACCTGAATCATTAGCTATTCAGAAAGGTGAAATTGTAGATAAAAAAGGGCAGCCAACAGAAGCAAACTTGCTTTTATTTGATGAATATGGAACCAAGGTTGCTGTTTTTAAAACGGATAAAAAAGGTCGTTTTTCTTTTAAATATACCAAAGGAATGCAATTAGTTTTATTAGCATATACCGATGACGAAAAGAAGCTTACCATTATAAATAACCGAATAAAAAACGGGTTTATTAATTTAAAAAATAAAACTACTAGTAGTAAGAATGAAATTGATGTAAAAAATCCGCTTTCTAAGTTTAAAAAATCTGAGAACAAAATCATCTCAAAAAAAGGAGCTACCAAAAACATTTCTTTAGCTTCTGATGCAAATGTCTTAGACGAAATAGTAATAGCTTCATATGGCGCTATTAATAAAAGAAGTTCTGCAGGAGCATCAATCACTCGTGTTCGCTCTAAAGAAATAGATAGAAACACTCCTGTTGATCAATTATTACAAGGTAAAGTTGCTGGAGTTCGTGTTACTCAACAAAATAATACTACTTCTAATAGTGTATTAATAAGAGGTAGTAGGTCTATTACTGGAAACAATGAACCTTTATTAGTGGTTGATGGTGTACCTTATATTGCTGCTTCTTTAAAGAATTTAAATCCTAATGAAATAGAATCGATTACAATTTTAAAAAATGCAGCAGCAACTGCTATATATGGTTCTTCTGCTTCTTATGGAGTTATTGTAGTAAGTACAAAAAACAAACTTTTTAACGATCATTGGAATCAGAAAAAAATTACAAATAAAAAGTTTCATAACTATGCAGTAAAACGTTTTGTAAATAACAATCCTGTTCAATTTTATTCATCGAGAGAGTTTTACATTCCTAAATATGAAGGAACAAAAATTCCTAAAGAACGTACTGATTTTAGACAAACTATTTATTGGAATCCTGTTGTGCAAACCGATGAAAATGGAAAAGGTGAGTTTGAATTTTACAATTCTGACGCGATTACTTCTTTTATAATTACTACTGAAGGTATTGGTTATAATGGTTTATTGGGAAGAAAACAGCAAAAATATGCTACTAAAAAATTATTAAATGTAGATTTTAAAATGCCTAATTACATGGTATTAAAAGATACCATTACCTTACCTGTTACTATTACCAACGAAACGCAAATTACCAAAAAATTGACCCTTGCTGTTCTATTACCTGATCATTTAAAATTGCATCGTTCATTTAATAAAGAAATAATTGTAAATGCAAATAGTTCTATTATTAAAAACATAAAAGTAATTCCTGTAAAAAAAGGAAATAATAAAACCATTGAGATTTCTGTTATTGGTGCTGATATGTCTGATATTGTAAAACGTGAAACCAGTATTTTATCTCCTTACTTTCCTACTAGAGCTACTATTTCTGGGTCAAAATCTGCATCTTTTAAAATCCCTGTAAACAATGTGGTTGCAAAAAGTTTACATGCTGATTTCACAATTTACACTGATGTTGTTGGTGATGTTATGAATGGTATAGCATCTATTATTCGTGAGCCATATGGCTGTTTTGAACAAGTATCTTCAAGTACCTATCCGAATATTTTAGTTTTAAAATATTTAAAAGAAACGAATAAAAGCAATCCTGAAATAGAAAAAAAAGCGCTCGATTTTATAAAAAAAGGATATGAAAAACTAGCAGGATATGAAACTTCAATAGATGGTTTCGAATGGTATGGTAAAGCCCCACCTCATGAAGCTTTAACCGCTTATGGTTTAATGGAGTTTACAGAAATGAAAGAAGTTTTTAATGGTGTTAGTGAACCTATGCTGCAACGAACCATTAATTATTTATTAAGTAGAAAAAATGGTAAAGGCGGTTTTAAACAAAATCGTGGAAAGTATGGTTTTTCTGCTGCTCCAGAAAACGTAAATAATGCATATATAATATACGCTATAAGTGAATCGAAAATTAAAGCTGATATAGAAAAAGAATATGATTATACTTTTAATCGAGTTTTTCAAAGTAATGATACCTATAGAATGGCTTTAATGGCATGCGCTAGTTTTAATTTAAATAAAATAAATAAGGCTCAATTATTAATTGATAAAATTAAAACGAATATCGAGAAATATAGTTTTTCTGATTTACCTGTAGAAAACACCATTACAAGATCGTATGGAAATGCTAAAAAAATAGAGACCATTGCTTTTTCGTTATTAGCTTTATTAAAAGAAACTAAAAGAAATGATTTTTTAATTTCAAAAGGAATTCAACAACTAGTAAGCTTGCGTAAATACGGACGATTCGGATCTACACAATCAACTTCTATGGCTTTAAAAGCGTTAATTGAATATACGAAAACACAAAAGGCTAAAATGATTCAAAATAATTCTTTAGAACTTATTATTAATGGTAAAAAATTACATTCAAATTTATTAAACGCTAAAAACGGAAAAATTGAAATTAAAAACATTGAATCTTACTTTACTAAAGGAAAACAAAATGTAGATATAAAATTTTCAAATGATGAAATTACCTTACCTTATTCATTAAACATTACGTATGATAGTTTTTTACCCGATTCTTCCTTAGAGTCTCCTTTAGCTTTAAATACTAGTATTTCTGATAAAA
>CALISK010000278.1 GCA_938041625.1 uncultured Tenacibaculum sp.
CACCTTGTATTAGGCAAAAATGTTTCAATAGATAAGATAAATAAAAATACAATTGGTAAAGACACGTTCCATTTATAAGGTTCTTGTTTTAAATATTTCAAAACAATGAAAGGAGTTTTATTAGTAAACTTAGGATCACCAGATAGTACAGATCCAAAAGACGTAAAAAAATACTTAGGTGAATTTTTAATGGACGAAAGAGTGATTGATGTTCCGTATTGGTTTCGTTCTTTTTTGGTTAAAGGAATTATACTTAATACACGACCAAAAAAATCTGCTGCTGCCTATAAAAAAATATGGTGGAAAGACGGTTCTCCATTAATTGTATTATCTGAAAGATTACAAAACAAAGTGCAAGCAAAAACAGAATTACCTGTTGCTTTAGCTATGCGTTATGGTTCAATGTCTTTAAAAGGCGGTTTACAAGAACTATATGATAAGGGAGTTAATGAGGTTTTACTAATCCCTTTATATCCACAATTTGCAATGGCAACTACTGAAACAATTGTTGTATTAGCAGAGGAATTACGAAAAGAATTCTTCTCAGACATGAAAATAACAGATGTTCCTGCCTTTTATAAAAAACCAGAATACATTAAAGCCTTATCTAATAGTATTAAAGAATACTTAGCAGATAAGGATTATGATCATTTATTGTTTTCTTATCATGGTGTACCTGAACGTCATATTCGTAAATCTGATATTACAAAATCACATTGTAAAATAGATGGTAGCTGTTGTAATACTCCCTCGCCTGCTCACGAATTTTGTTATCGCCATCAATGCCTTCAAACTACAAAAAATGTAATTAATGAATTAGGTTTAGATGAGAGTACCGTTTCAACATCTTTTCAGTCACGTTTAGGCGTAGATCCTTGGTTACAACCTTATACAGATAGAACTATTGTAAAAAAAGCTGAAAAAGAAGGCATTAAAAAACTAGCAATAGTAACCCCTGCTTTTGTCTCAGATTGTTTAGAAACATTAGAAGAGATAGCTATGGAAGGAAAAGAAGAATTTTTAGAAGCTGGTGGAGAAGAATTTTATACCGTTCCTTGTATTAACGATAGTAATGAATGGGTAGACGTTTTAGCTAACTGGATTACTAATTGGGAACAAAAAACAAATCATTAATTGACAAAAAAGTAACACTAATTTAATCTTGAATCATTTATATTTGCCGCTAACTAAATAAATATAAAATGAAAAACAATTTGAAAAAGATTGTAGCTATAGTAGCTGTAGCAATCGTCTCTGTTGGTAGTATTACTGCCCAAAAGAAACTAGGTAAATTTGGAGGTTTAACTCAGAAGAAGATCGCTTTTAAAAAAATTAGAGTGCCTTATACTGATGTAGTTTCTTATAAAGGTTTTGTAAAGCCTGGTAATGAAGATGAAGTAAAGAATGGAAAGAAATTCTATTATTTATATGTATGGGTTCCTGCTGTTGCTCCAGAATTAGGAGTAAGAATGGTTTCTCCTGTTGGAAAAAACAATCCAAAAAACGCAATTGTTTCTGCAGATTTTGAAGCTAACAAAGATTCTAAAGATTATTTTGATACATATATCACTTTAGAGCGTTCAGATATTGTTACAAAAGGTTCTATTACTGAAGACAAAGTAAAAAATGCAAAATGGTATACACTTGCTAAAAATGATGATAGTGGAGAAATGCCTAAGTTACCTAGTGGAGCTAGATATAATTCATTATTAAGATATAAAAGTAAAGTTGGTGATCCTTTAAAAGCGTTAACTGCTGGTTTATATAGAATTGGTTTTACTACTTTTAAAAGAGGAGAAGTAAAAGGTTCTTTTTTAGCTCAAATAGGAGCGCCTGTAAAACTTCCTGGAGTTATCGTTGCTAAATCTATTGCTGAATTAAATAAGCAGATGTAACATTATAATTATTATAAAAACATTAAATTTGAGACCTTAAAACACAAAGTTTTAAGGTCTCATTTTTTATTATGAATTTTGATTATATAAAATCTTTACATATCATTTTTGTTGTAACATGGTTTGCTGGTCTTTTTTATATTGTTCGTTTATTTATATATCATACAGAAGCGGAAAAAAAAGAAGAACCTGCTAAAGAAATATTACAAACTCAATACCAATTAATGGAAAAACGATTATGGTACATAATCGCATGGCCTTCTGCTATTTTAGCAAGTATCTTTGCTTTTTGGATGCTTTATGAACGACCATGGTATTTAAAAGAATCTTGGATGCATGTAAAATTAGCGTTTGTATTAGCCCTATATTTTTATCATGGAGCTTGTCATTCAATATTTAAACAACTACAAAATAATGTAATAAAATACAATCCTTTTAAACTTCGAATTTGGAATGAAGTAGCCACTATTATTTTATTTGCTATTGTATTTTTAGTGGTTTTAAAAAATGCAATTAATTGGATTTGGGGAGTTGTTGGTATTGTATTAATATCTGTACTACTTATGATGAGTATTAAACTATATAAGAGTATAAGAAAGAAGAAGAAATGGGATACTTATGAAAAAGAACTTCTAAATAATAAAGAAAAAGAAATATAAACATCTCTTCTAAAATTCATTACATTTGTAATACATTAATTTTAAATCCCCAATAATTTATGAAAAAAGTACTTTTACTTTCATTCGTTTTCCTATTTTTTTTAGCCTGTTCATCTAATGATTCTGAGATGGAATTAGATGAAAATGGACAAGAACAAGTAGATGGAGACAACAATACAGATGATTCTGGTGACGACGACGACGACGATTCTGATGGAGATTCTGGTGACGACAATGATAATTCAGATGGAGATACAACTTCAGATAAAGAACCTTTAATTGGTACGTGGACTTATTATTTAGCTAATGATAAAACTGTAGTTAATGATTGTTTACAAAAAACTACTTATGTTTTTAACAAAGATAGTTCATATACATACACAGAATACAGTATAGTGAATGGTGAATGCCAAGAAAGTACTCAAAATAACCAAAGAGGTGAATGGACCGCTAAAGGAAATAGCATGTATGAATTAAGAAGACATGGTTATACTTCAGGTGCTGTTGGTGAAATTAAATTTGAAAATGACAATAAGAACATGATTATTGCTGGTTATACTTATAAAAGAAATTAATTTTAATTTTTAAATTACTTTTAAAATGAATAGAATTCTAATTTTATCGTTATTACTATTTACATTGTTTTCTTGTTCAAGTGATGATGATACTGAAAACAGTAATGATCCCATACTTGGAAAATGGTTTCTTTTCTCTGTAAATAACACAGAAGTTTCTGATTGTGAAAAAAAATCTTCTATTGAATTTAAGAGTAATGGTTTAACTATTTCTGATACTCATCAAGTAGCTGGAACAAATGGAACTGACTGTTTAAACATTAGTATAATTGAAAACAGATGGGAAAATAAAGGCGATAACCTTTATTCTTTTAATAATCTTGAATCTGTTATAAGCTTTTCTTCTGATGGTACTTCTTTTACAATAACTAGTGGAAATTTGGTTTACAAAAAGAATTAAATTTCATATAAAGTATTATTTAAAAACAGATATAAACTAAAAGTTTATATCTGTTTTTTTATTGACTAAAATTATATGGTTTTCTTCATTATACAATTTTAAAATAATAAGCACTCCTCTTAATTATAAATAACATGTCTATAAAACAAATACCCATTCTTAGGTATTGTATTAAATGACCTTTAAAAATACTTTTGATTTAAATTATAAAAACATTTAAACATGAAAAAAGTATTATTTTTTACATTATCACTCTTTATCTTATTCTCTTGTAGTTCTGAAGAAGGTGATATGGAAGGAGATGGATCAGTAAACCCTTCTGATCCTCTTATAGGTGTTTGGAATTTAAACTCTATTATAGGAAAAGACGGAACAGAATTTGCTGATAAATGTGATAAGATGGAAGAAACCAATTTTAAAAGCAATGGTACACTAACTTCTAATTTGTTTGAACTTAATACAGGTACCAACAATTGTGATAACTCAGAAACTATAAACAGTAATTGGAAAAACAATGGTAATAACACCTATACCGTTGGTCAAGGAGAATGGGTAATTAGTTTTTCTAATAATAATAAAACACTCAGTTTTAAAGATAATGATACAACATTAACTTATTCGAAGAAAAATTAATAATACTATCTAGATTAACCAGATGAGTTCGACAAAAATAGAACTCATCTTTTTTCTTTTACCTTCTTAAATATTATCTTTTTAATATGAAACTTTAATTATCAAAACATTAACATATTTCTAAATTTACTATCTAATTAGTAAAAAAACACCTTTAAAATTTCCATTTTAAATATTTATTAACACGAAATCGATTTCGTGAATATCTAAACCTTTCTGTTTAAAATCTATGTGATATTTTAGATTACGAAATCGTTTTAGATACATCTACTTTAGTTAATAAAACGATTAACCCTTATTAAATATTTTAAAATGAAACAAATCAAACAAATCAGCTTAATGCTGTTCGTTTTTCTAACATTCTTATCTTGTCAAGAAGAAGAATTGGAAAATCTTTCTAACAAAGAAAAAACATCTATTGTAACAGCTTCGAGATTAATATCTTCATTACCAAGTAATGCTGAACAAGGAGCTATGTTACATGCTCACACTTGGTCTTTTAGTGGTATTGAAGGCGCAATTCCTCAAATTGCAGCTGCTGGATTTAATTCTGTTCAGGTTTCTCCTGTGAACAAAACAAAAGGTAATAGTCCTTGGTGGATACTATATCAACCTTGTGATTTAAATATTGGTAATTCAGTTTTAGGATCTGAAGATCAATTTAGAAGTATGTGTCGAACAGCAGAAAACTATGGTGTAAAAATTATAGTGGATGTTGTTCTAAATCATGTTGGAGATAATGGCACTTCTAATAATTGGGCTAATGAATTAGATCCTGCTTTAAAAAGAAGAGAATATTTCCATTCAAATGGAAGCATTAATAACTTTCAAGATAGATGGCAATTAACCCAACAAGATTTACTAGGGTTACCTGATTGGAATACACAAAGAGGTGACGTGCAACAATTACACATTAATTTTTTAAATAAATGTATTAGTGCTGGTGCAGATGGTTTTCGTTTTGATGCAGCAAAGCATATGGAAACTAGCGGTGGCGAAGATGGTAATTGGAGAGGTAATTATTGGGAGAATGTATTAGGTGCATTAAATAATAAGAATAATTTATATCTTTTTGGTGAAGTATTACCAGATAATGCTGATAACGATGAACAGTATTTAAAATATTATGATTTAACTGCTCATGGTTACGGAGGAACTTTACGTAATGCTGTTAGAAATAACGATGCTACTAATCTTAAAAATATTTGGCACGGAAACCATACTTTAAGTCCAGATAAATCACTCGTATATATTGAAAATCATGATGATTACGAACATAATGATGGTAATTCTAGAGCATTAAATACTTGGCAACGTAAAATGGGATATGCCATTGCTGCAGCAAGAGCTGGTGTAACTCCTCGCTTACTTGATAGACCAGGTAATGAAGATGTTTGGAAAAATACTGATGTCTCTTTAATTAATCATTTTCATAATGCAATGGTAGGAAAAGGAGAATATCTAAGAACTCCTAGAAAAGAGACATTAGTTGTAGATAGAGGTGATTCAGGAACTGCTATAATAAATCTAGGAGGAGATTTTAACATTAGCTCTCAAACAAATTTAAGATCTGGTACCTATAATGGTGAAGCGGGTACTTTTAATGTTTCTGGAGGTACAATTACGGGAAATGTAAAAGGAGGAGCTATTGTAATTTTATATAATGGGGCTAGTTATGGAAATAATAATACAGGCAACGGTAACCCTGGAAATGGTGGAGATCCTGGTAATGGAGGAAATCCTGATGGTGACAATGGTGGAAATGGATCAAAAACAACAGTTTATGTACATTTTGATGCTGGTTTTGGTAATTCATTATCTATACGTGGCAATACTTCTCCTTTAAATTGGAACTCTGGTATTCAAATGACTAATGTAAATGCGAACACTTGGAAATTTGAAACTGATGCAATATCACAAGGACAAAATTTTGAGTTTAAAGTATTAATAAATGATAGTACTTGGTCTTCAGGAAATAATTTTTCTGGTAGCGGTGGACAAGTTATTGATGTATCTCCTAATTTTTAAAAACTAATATAATTCTTTAAAAAGATTGCCTTTTTAGGTAGTCTTTTTTTTATTTTTGTTATACATTCTTTAATACAAAAACTATGAAAAAGTTTATTTATTTTCTTCTTATTATTCATTTTACTTCTTGTTCTAACGAGTCTCAAGAAAATTCAAATGATGATCAAATTATAGGAAAATGGCAATTATTTAATAGTATTGAAAGTGGTATAGATGTAACCAATAATTGTTTAAAAAAATCTGAATTTACTTTTACTGATAATAATAAAATAAATGGGGAAGTTATAATAGAAAATAATAACAATTGTGTTTCTGATGATGGACTTCAAACGGGATCTTGGTCTAGAAATGGAACTTCTAATAATTATAATATCTTTTTTTCTTCTAGATCAAATGTTCTCGAAATAACGTTAATAAACGATCATACATTTATAGCTAATGAAGATGATGTTATAACAACTTATAAAAAATTATAGTACCCTATTTTATCCTTTAATAGATTGCTCAAATGGGATCCTATTAACTATACTTCTACCCAAAGTAATTTCATCTGCATATTCTAACTCATCCCCTACTGAAATTCCTCTAGCAATTGTAGAAGTAGTTACTTTATATTTTTCTATTTGCTTAAAGATATAGAAATTTGTAGTATCCCCTTCCATAGTAGAACTTAAAGCAAAAATTAATTCTTTTACTTCTTTATTTTTCACCTTCTCAACTAACGATTCTATTTGTAAATTTTGAGGACCAATTCCATCTATAGGAGAAATCTTCCCCCCTAAAACATGATATAATCCTCTAAATTGTCCTGTATTTTCAATTGCCATTACATCTCTAATATCTTCAACTACACAAACAATTTCTTCATTTCTATTGGTATTACTACAAATATCACATAATAACGTATCTGAAATATTATGACATTTTTTACATGA
>CALISK010000279.1 GCA_938041625.1 uncultured Tenacibaculum sp.
GGCCCTTCAACTGTTTTAATATTAAAATGGCGATATTCCTTTTTGCTTGGTTTTCCATCTTTAAAAACAACACAAGCAGCTACAGGATGTGTTCCTTGAATGTTTGAGTTGTCAAAACATTCTATATGTCTTGGTTCTTCATGCAAACGTAAATCTTTTTGCATTTGCCCCATAATTCGTTTTACATGACGATCTGGATCTACAATTTTAATTTGTTTAAATTGTTCCTGTCTATAATATTTAGCATTTCTAATAGAAAGATCGATGATTCGTTTTTTATCTCCTAGTTTAGGAATAGTAACTTTAATTTTATCACCAAGATTTACTTTAAATGGTGTATAAACCTCTCTAGATAAAGAATTAAATCGTTGGCGAGTTTCAATGATAAAGAGTTCTAGAAGTTCTTTATCTGTTTCATCTAATTTCTTTTTAATTTCTGTGGTATAAGATTGAATAATGGCACCATTCATTATCTTAAAGAAATTAACATAACCATGAGTTTCATCAGAAATAACAGAAAAAACATCTACATTATTTATACTCGGATTTATAATGGTAGATTTTGATTGATAATTCTGTAGAGAATCTAGCTTCTCTTTTATTTTTTGAGCTTCCTCAAATTTCATTTCAGAAGCAAAATTCATCATCATCTTTTCTAAACTAGCCAAGCTATCTTTAAAGTTTCCTTTAATAATATTTCGTATCGATTTTAGATTTTCTAAATAGGATTCTTCATCTTGATAATCTTCGCAAGGCCCTTTGCAATTTCCTAAATGATACTCTAAACAAACTTTGTATTTATGTGCTTTAATTTTAGCGTCACTAAGATCATAATTACAAGTTCGTAGAGGATACAAATCTTTAATTAAATCTAATAAAGTACTTACAGTTTTCACATTAGTGTATGGACCAAAGTATTCTGAGCCATCTTTAATAACTCGTCTTGTATAAAAAACTCTAGGAAAACGTTCTTTTTTTATACAAATCCAAGGATATGATTTGTCATCTTTTAATAAAATATTATATCGAGGTTTGTATTTTTTTATTAGATTATTTTCAAGCAGAAGAGCATCAGTTTCTGTATCTACAACAATATGTTCTATGCGAACTATTTTTCTAACCAAAATCCTCGTTTTTCCATTCTCATGATTTTTGGTAAAATAAGAGGAAACTCTTTTTTTTAAATTTTTGGCTTTACCAACATAAATGATAGTATCTTCTTTATCAAAATATTGATAAACACCAGGTGAATTAGGTAACGTTTTTAACTGAAGCTCTAAGTTTGTTGGCATATAACGAAAATACAATATTATTAAACTAGTTGGATATGAAAACGTACTTTTACCTACAAATTTAGAATTTAGTATGCATAATCCATTAACTTTTTATAAGGAAGAGAAAAATAAATTTACAGGAGAAGTACAAAAAATTAAAAAGCAGTTAACGTTAAATAGTGGTATACGATTGTTTGTGTTTGTAGTTGCTATTTTGAGTGTATATTTTATATTTCAAAAACCATTTGTATTAACTTTGGGTGTTACATTAGTAGTTGCTGTAATTTCTTTTGTTTTTTTGATAGTAAAGCATACTAATTTACAACATAAAAGTGATTTGTTAAATGCTAAAATACAAATTAACAATATAGAGATTAATACTTTAAATAGGCAGTATGAAGATTTAGATACAGGAGAAGAGTTTAAAAATCCAGATCATTTTTATAGTAATGATATTGATCTATTTGGGAAAGGTTCTTTTTTTCAATATATAAATAGAACAACGACAGATGATGGAAAAATAGCATTAGCAAAACTGTTAACAAGTAACGGTTTTTTTAAAATTGATGAAAAGCAAAAGGCATTAAAAGAACTTTCTGGTAAAATTAAATGGAGACAAAATTTTTCTGCTTTATCTGAAGTGTTTACAAACAAAATAAATACAAATATTTTACTGAATTGGGTTTTAACTTATACATCAAAATTACCATCTTTTTTAAATTTTTTGAGTAAAACGTTTTCAATAACTTCTTTAGTTTTAATAGGGTTAGTAATAATGAAGATGGTTTCTTTTTCAGTATTATTATTATGGTTTTTTGTAGGTTTAACAATTACTGGTATTTATTTTAAGCCAATTCAAAAGTTATACACAAATGCAGGGAATGCTAAAGAAATTTTTAAACAATATTATGTGTTGTTAGCCTGTATTGAAGAAGTCTCATTTTCTTCAATACTTTTACAAGAAAAACAAGAAGAAATAACATCAGAAAATAAAAAAGCTTCTATTATTTTTAAAGAGTTTTCTAAGATTTTAGATGCTTTTGATCAGCGTAATAATATCTTTTTTGCCATTTTTGGGAATGGATTGTTTTTATGGGATGTTCAAAATGGAATTAAAACAGAAAATTGGATTCATAAATATAATAATACGGTTGAGAAATGGTTTAAAGCGGTTTGTTTTTTTGATATGCAAAATTCATTAGCCAACTTTGTGTATAATCACCCAAATTATATATTCCCAGAATTATCTGAAGAAAAAAATGTGGTATTTTCAGAATCACTTGGACATCCATTGTTAGATCCTAAAAAGAGAGTAGATAACAATTTCCAAATTCTAAATGAAGAATTTTTTATTGTAACTGGTGCAAATATGGCTGGCAAAAGTACTTTTTTAAGAACAGTGGCTTTAAGTATTGTAATGGGGAATTGTGGACTGCCAGTTTGCGCTTCATCATTTAAATACAAACCAATAAAACTAATTACGAGTATGCGAACTTCCGATTCATTAAATGATGATGAATCGTATTTCTATTCAGAATTAAAGCGATTAAAATTTATTGTTGATGCTACGAAAACAGAAAATTACTTTATCATTTTAGATGAAATTTTAAAAGGAACAAATAGTAAGGATAAAGCAATAGGGTCTAAGAAATTTGTAGTGAAATTAAACGCATCAAAATCTACAGGAATTATAGCGACACATGATGTAAGTTTGTGTGAACTGTCAGAAGAATATAAGACGATACAAAATCATTATTTTGATGCAGAAATTGTAGATAACGAACTTTTTTTCGATTATAAAATGAAAAATGGAGTTTGTAAAAATATGAATGCTTCTTTTTTGTTACAAAAAATGGAAATTATATAGTTAAATTTTTCAATGAGATAGAAATCATTGTTTAGCTTTGTATTACAGTTTTTAATTTTTATATATTATAATAAATATGATCAATATATTTAAAATAGTAAGTTTTTTAGAGGGAGTATCTTATATTTTATTACTTTTTATTGCAACGCCAATCAAATACTTATATGATAATCCTACTTATGTAAAATGGTTGGGTATGCCACATGGAATTTTATTTGTATTATACATAGCGCTAGCAGTTTTACTAAAAACAGAGCTAAAATGGGATGTTAAAACATTTAGTATTGTGTGCTTACTTTCTTTAATTCCTTTTGGTACTTTTTTTGTTGGAAAGTATTTGAAAGAGTAAGTTTTTTATATAAAATCAAAAGAATAGAGCCTATTAAAAAACAGATAGAGGGTTTAATTTTAAACTCTCTATCTGTAAGTGAAATTATTTATTAGAATAAACTAATTCCAAATAGAAATCTATTTTCTTTAACACCGTTAAAGTTAGATTGCACAAAATCTACACGTAAAAAACGCCATTTTCCCCAACCTATATTATCTAAACCAACTGAGAATTCAGAGTATGGTTTTCTTCCCCCAGAAAAATAACCTTTAGCTCCGATAACGGTATGAAAATTCAACTTATTTAAAAGAGGTATTTTTCCTAATAAAAAACCTTTAAAGTTATGTTGTGTATGAATTTCAGCATATTTGTCATTTGTACTAAAATTGTAATATGGCATTAAAGAAAAACTACTTAAACGATTTTTTGGAGCTAAGAAAATCTCATTAGCTAAAGGATGGTAGAAATCCATAAAAGGAATATTTTTTTGTTTTAAAAATAAACCAGCTCTAGCAGTATAATCAAACTCACCTATGTTACCTAAAAATAAAACTTGTTCCGCTTTAGAAAAGATAAAATCGGAATGAAATTGATTGTTTTCAGCACCAAATGTTTTTCTATATCCTAGTGTTAATGTCGGGTATTTTCTATTTCTTACAGTATATCTAGCATCAGGATAGCTAACGTATTTACTTCCAAAATTGATGGTAGTTGCTATTTGAGTTTTAAAAATACCATGTCTGTTAAAAGAAGGAGTTGTTATAGTTGAATTAATTGGATTGTTTGTTTCATATACAGCGTCTTTATTAAATAATGAGTAATCTGTGGTATTACTTAAAGGTTTTCTGTTTGCATATTCAAAACTAGAACTAAATTTAAGACCTGAATTAATTTCTCTTGAAAAGGAAATGTTAGCAAATGACTTTTCGAAATATTTAGCATGATTTTCTTTTCCTAATAAAGAGAATAAAGAATTGTAAAAGTTGCTAATAGGATTACGCTCATCAAATTGAGTAACCTTTATTCCTCCAGAAACAGATAATATAGGTTTGTCTATATTGTTCCAGCGTTTATTGAAAAATAAAGTAGGTCTTAATCTTTTATCTGAAAAGCCATAATTAAGACCACCACCAACAGTCCAACGATTTCCTTTATCGTTCACTCTTTTGTTATAATAAAAATTGCTACCTACGCTGTAGCCCTGTACAGTATTAAAACTAGTGTTTTCTAAAATTCCATCGTAGTTAAGAGACCATTTTTTATAACTATTTCTATAAGAATATCCCAATATTGGTGAAAGTAATTTAAATCGATTATTTTTGGTATCAACAGAATCTAAATATTTTTTCGATTTACGAATTACTTTTAAACTGTCTTTTATTGAATAATCCATCTTTTCTTCAGATGTTAAAGGAACACTTCTAAGTTTGTTCCAATACACAGAGTCTTTTTTAGTAGCTTCTTTTTCAAAAGCTAAAACTTCTTTACCAAAAGTTTCTTCAGTAAAATTCGGGCTAAAATTATAATTGGTATATGAAGCAGAAAAACGACCATCAAAATGAAATCCCAAGAAACTTGCTTTAAAATCGATTGTTTGTAAAATTAAAGCCCAAATACCTGATTTTTTATCATAGTTGTAGTTTTGTTTTATATGTAGTAAATCAATGGCAGGATTGTTAACTTGTGCACCAGTAACTGTTAAATTTGCACCAAAAACAGCCCAATCTTCTTCAACAATATAGATATATCCACCAAAAACACGATCGTTTTTTCGTCTAGGAATTAGTTTAATTTTATTAACTAATTTTCCGTTTTTGTCATAAAAACTTCCTTCTAATTTAAATTTGTAATAGCTAAATGTATAATCGGAGATTGGAGAAAAAACATCAGAGTCAGCAACAGGGACTTGATTTTTATACAGATTGAAATTTACTTGATCTGCTCTATTGAATGAGATGCCATTATCTTGTCCGCTAACTTTAGAAGCAATAATTTTCTCTTTAAAATTTCTAGGTTTATTTTGTTCCCATATTTTAGAAATAGTTTCTGAAAGGTAAATAATTCCACTTCTAGTAGAATCTAAGCCACCTCCCATGTCACCTACCTTCTGGCCTAATATTTTTTTAGGAGCATTCTTTATTTTAAATAATCCACGAGAATAGAAATCTGCAGTAAAAGTACCAGATTTATTAGTATTTTTTTCTTTATTAGCAAGTACTTTTCTAATGATTATGTTTGCAGGGTTCTCTTTAGAAGAAACAGTAACTTCATTCAATAATTCTTCTTTCTCTTTCATTTGTACATTCAACACAAAAGGAAATTGTTGAATGTCTACCTGTTTTTTTATTGTTTTAAACCCTAAAAATTGAAAAACAATAGTTTGTTTGCCTTTTTTAGAAGTTTCTAGTATGTAAAAACCATTGTCATTTGTAGTGGTACCTGTTAATGAATTTTCAAGATAAATACTAACAAAGGGTAGTGGTTCGTTGTTTTTGTTTACAACGTTTCCTTTTATTTGACTAAAAGTAAAAAATGAGCTTAAAATGAAGAGTAACGCAATATAGTTTTTCAAAGTTACATAGTTTAGAATGTTTAACAAACATAACTTAATTGTAACCTGTTATTTATTAGAGAAATGTTAAAACCTTGTATTACTAATGTTTACTACGTGTGTTTTGTGTGAAAAAACTTTTAAAAGAGTTTAAACTCTTTACATTTACTAGTTTATGGAATTGATGTTTGTGTTGTTTAAAATGGAGTTTCTATATTATCAGTAATGCGTTAAGATATTAAAATGAGAACCTAAATTTGTTTCAGGTTCTCATTTTATTTATTTTTTCTTCTTTTTCTTTTTACCAAATAAACCACCTAAAACATCCTTTACTTTGTTTACGGTATTACCTTTTTTTGTGTCAGTTGCAGAAGTTTTTCCATCTTTTTTATTACCTAATAATCCTCCTATAGCTTTACCTATAAGTTTGTCTTTTTGTTTTTTTACTAATTGAGTGGTTAAATTACTAACAGCAGAATTCAAGTCTGTTTTTACAGAAGGTTGTGTAAAACTACCAGAAAAGTTTGCTGTTACTGGTACAGTCATGTTTTTACTGCTAGCATCTGCTTTTGCTAATAAACCAGTAACTTCTTTTCCTAAATACTTAGCAGGTACATTAAAAGTAGCATTATAATTCATTAATTGATCAAAACTGTGGCTACCTGCAATTTCTATATCAATATCTTGATATTTTACTTTAAAAGGTTTTACACTTACTTTTCCTTTATCAAAAGAAAAATTGGTTTTAATATCTTTTAAGTTTAATTTCTTTAAATCGATAAAGTTTAAATTGTTGTTTAATAAACTCAGAGCTTTTGAGTTTTTAGGTTCTACATTTGTGGCTAATACTTCAGCTAAAGCTTTACCAGTCATAGAGGTAAGGTTTGGTGTAAAATCATCATTTAAACTACCAGATAAATTCAAATTTGTATTTAGTTTACCTTGTAAAATATCAGCAATTGGAGAAAGCATTTTAAATAATTCAATATTTTTAAAAGACTCACTAATATTAAACGATTTAATTCCCATTGCCATATCAAATACAGGTTGTTCTTTTTGGGTATTTACAGTTCCGTTCATTGCAATATTACCTCCAAACATATTTCCATTTACATTTTTTAAAGTAGCTTTTTCATCTTTAATGATTAACATTCCAGATACTTTTTTCAACTTTAAATTATCGTAATGTACTTCGTTAGCAGATGCATTTACAACACAATCTAGAAAAACAGGGATCTTTAACTTTTCTTTTGGTTGTTCTGTTTTAGGAGTTTCTTCTTTTTTAGGTTCTTCAGTATTGGTTTCAGCTACCATAAAATCACTTACTTTAAAAGTAGAAGAATTTAAATTAAAAGTTCCTTGTAATTTTTTATCTGATAAAACAAAGCCTAGTAAGTTATGCAAAGTACCAGTTGCTTTTAAATCACTATCACCAGTTTTAGCGTCAAAGTTGGTTAATGAAATTTTGGTAGGTTTAAAATCGACAGTAGCATTGTTAATTTGTAAAGGTTTAGCCATGGCATCTCCGCTAAATAAAAAATCACTCATGGCAATTTTACCATTCGTTTTTATACGTTGATACTTGTTGTTTTGTACAGCATCCATATCAAAGCTAGCATTTAAATTAGCAGTGATAATACCATTTAGTTTATTTTTTAATTCTAACGGATATACTTCATTTAAGTGGCTTAGGTTTATTTTACCGTTAACAGTAGTGTTTATATATGGATTTTTAGTAAGATTACTCACCTTTGCATTCCCACTAAATTGATTGTTATCTATTTTAAAAGCTAATTTTTTAACAGAGACATAGGTGTCATCCACATTTCCGGTGGTGTTTTTAATCTGCGTATCAATAACAATATTCTCAACACCTTTAGGTAATGTAGGGTATTTAAAAGAAGCATTATGAGATGCTATAGTTACATCAATTTTAGGAATCGTAGTATCACTTACCACTCCATCAACTTTACCTACTACACTAAAATCCCCTGTTGTTTGTACATCAGCAATGTTTTTCGCGTATTCATCAGGAATTAAAGCTAAAAAATTTTTAAAATTTGAAGAAGGGGTTTTGAAATTGATATGTATGTCTTGACTATTATTTTTATTTAATTGTACATAACCATCAAAAATTAAAGGCAAATGATTAATATGTGCCTCATTTTTTAAAAAGGAATATTTACTGTTTTCTAAATCTAACGCTAATAAAGCAGTTAAATCTAAATGCTGATTTTTTACTAAAGCACTCCCGTCTTTTTCAAATAAAATAGAAGTAGTTGTTTTAGTATTTAACTCTGTAGTTTTTTGAGAAAAATCACCACTACCAGAATGATTAAAGTCTGATAACAATACATTCATTTTTCCTTTTATGTCATTATATTTAAAAGTGGCATTGGTAATCGCGTATGATTTTAAAGATAAGCTAAAACTACTGGTCTCTGTATTGGTATCTTCTTTAGTTACAACTTCCTCAGTTTTTTTAGCAATATCATAATTACCATTACCATTTTCATCTATCTTAATATTAACTAAAGCATTGTCAATTAAAAAAGAATTGATATTTAATTGCTTATTAGAAGCTTTAAAAACCTCTGTCAATTTTAATTTTAATTGAATAGTTTCACTATACACTAACGTATCACCTTCAAAAGGTTTAAAATTGGTAACTACTACATTTTTTAATTCAATAGAAGCTTTCGGGAAGTTTTTTAGTAAACTTAAATTAGCATCAGAAAACTCTACTTTCGCATTAACATTATTGTTAATAGTTTCTTTAACAAGAGCAACTATCTTATCTTGAAATAAAAACGGAATTGCAGCCAAAGCAATTACTATGATAATAAGAGTAATAACTATGATTTTTACAATTTTCTTCATGATACAAATGGTTTTTAATTTAAACGCATAATTATAATAAATATGCGATTTTAAAATATAAATCTTATCAAGGAATTTAAGCTCCTTGCTTTATAAGGAAGCAAAGTTAAAAGGAATTGATAGTATTGCAGTTAAAAAATAGTTACTTTTTTATCTAAATGAAGTGTAGTTGTTAAAAATAAATGGAAATATTAAAGAATATTGGAGTTTTAATATTAATTGTAATAGTTTATTTTTTATTACAAATATTAGGTTCTTTTATAGAATTTGGTTTGTTTGGGTCAGGTAATGGAATCAAAGGATATGAATTGTTTGTTCCTATTGGAATGTTGATTGTAAATTTGATTTTAATTGTTTTTCTAAAACATAAGACGTCATTGTT
Organism: uncultured Tenacibaculum sp.; assembly: GCA_938041625.1. GTDB lineage: Bacteria > Bacteroidota > Bacteroidia > Flavobacteriales > Flavobacteriaceae > Polaribacter. The sequence goes on from CALISK010000279.1 coordinate 9,286, forward strand.
TAAAAGTAAAATTGTTTCTGTTTTTTCAATATTTCTATCAATAGGTTTATTTCTGTATTCGTATTGTTAAATGTTGTTTTAAAAATAGTTATAGTAAAAATAATTATTATGAATAAAATACATTATTAGTTTAATGAAATGGTTTTCATAATTTAGAAAGTGGTATTAACTAAACTTATAAGTAAACTATAGACTAAAAACCTATATTTGTTTTTCAAACAAACAACTGTAAATATGAGTCAATCACGTAAAAGACGCGAAGCACTTTTGTATCATGCTAAACCTAACCCGGGTAAAATAGCAGTAGTTCCTACTAAAAAATATGCGACACAACACGATTTGTCATTAGCATATTCACCAGGAGTAGCAGAACCTTGTTTAGAGATTGCAAAGGATAAAAAAAATGTTTATAAATATACAGCAAAAGGAAACTTAGTTGCTGTAATTTCTAATGGAACAGCTGTTTTAGGATTAGGAGATATTGGACCAGAAGCTTCTAAACCAGTAATGGAAGGAAAAGGGTTGCTGTTTAAGATTTTTGCAGATATTGATGTTTTTGATATTGAGGTAGATACTACCGATATTGATAAATTTGTAGAGACAGTAAAGGCAATAGCGCCAACTTTTGGAGGTATTAATTTAGAAGATATAAAGGCACCAGAAGCCTTTGAAATAGAGCGTCGTTTAAAAGAGGAATTAGATATTCCAGTTATGCACGACGACCAACATGGTACCGCAATAATTTCGGCGGCAGCATTAAAAAATGCACTCGAAATAAATGGTAAGAAAATAGATGAAGTACAGATTGTGGTTAACGGAGCGGGAGCTGCGGCAATTTCTTGTACACGATTATATGTTGCTTTAGGTGCTAAACTAGAGCACATAGTAATGTGTGATAGTAAAGGTGTAATTAGAAAAAACAGAGAGAATTTAACTTCTCAGAAAGCGGAATTTGCTACCGATAGAGATGTAGATACTTTAGAAGAAGCAATGAATAATGCAGATATTTTTATTGGTTTGTCTAAAGGAAATATAGTAACACCAAAAATGTTATTATCTATGGCAAAAAACCCAATTGTTTTTGCAATGGCAAATCCAGAGCCAGAAATAGCATACGATTTAGCAATTGCTACCAGAGATGATATTATTATGGCAACAGGAAGATCTGATCATCCTAACCAGGTTAATAATGTATTAGGATTTCCATTTATTTTTAGAGGAGCGCTAGATGTTCGTGCTACTAAAATTAATGAGGAAATGAAGATGGCTGCAGTACATGCATTGGCAGATTTAGCAAAGAAATCGGTGCCAGAGCAAGTGAATATTGTGTACGATGAAGTGAGTCTTTCTTTTGGGAAAGAATATATTATACCAAAACCATTCGATCCTAGATTAATTTATGAAATTCCGCCAGCTATTGCAAAAGCGGCTATAGAAAGTGGAGTAGCAACAGAACCTATTGAAGATTGGGAAAAGTACAAAGAAGAATTAATGGACCGGTCAGGTTCTGGAAGTAAAGAAATTCGTATACTTCATAACAGAGCAAGAACGAATCCTAAAAAAATAGTATTCTCAGAAGCAGATCATTTAGATGTTTTAAAAGCAGCTCAGAGGGTTTACGACGAAAAAATAGGGATTCCTATATTGTTAGGAAATAAAGAAATTATTTTAGAATTAAAAGCAGAGTTAGGTTTTGATGCAGAAATAACAATTATTGACCCTAAAACTTCTGAAGAAAAAGAAAGAAGAGAGCGTTTTGGTAAAACTTTATGGGAAGAACGTAAAAGAAAAGGAATTACACTTTTAGAAGCGCAAAAAAGAATGCGAGAAAGGAATTACTTTGCGGCAATGATGGTGAATGAAGGGGAAGCAGATGGTTTAATAACAGGGTACTCTAGGCCTTATCCATCAGTAGTGAAACCTATTTTAGAATTAATACCAAAAGATAAAGGGGTAAGTAGAGTAGCAGCTACAAATTTAATGCTAACTAAACAAGGTCCAATGTTTTTGTCAGATACAACCATTAATATAGATCCTTCAGCAAAAGAATTAGCAAAAATTACACAGTATACAAGTATTCTAGCAAAAATGTTTGGAATGACACCAAATGTAGCAATGCTAGGATTTTCTAATTTCGGATCTACAAAATCGGAAACTTCTAAAAAAATAGGAGAAGCAGTAGCATATATGCATAAAAATTATCCCGATTTAGTAGTAGACGGTGAAATACAAGCTGATTTTGCTTTAAATGGGGAAATGTTATCGAAAGAATTTCCGTTTTCAAAATTAAATGGAAAAAAAGTGAACGTATTAATATTTCCAAATCTAGAATCAGCAAACATTACCTATAAGTTAATGAAGGAGATAAACGATGCAGAATCAATAGGTCCAATTCTTTTAGGTTTAAGCAAACCAGCTCATGTTTTGCAATTAGGAGCAAGCGTAGATGAAATGGTAAATATGACAGCAGTAGCTGTTGTTGATGCTCAAGAACGAGAAAAATATATGCAAAACAATTAATTTGTAGCGTAATACAGGTTTTACAATAGCAAAAATTTTGCTACTTTAGACGTCTGTTAAAACAGAACCAAATAATGATTACCCAAATAAAAGGTAGAATAGTAGAGAAAAACCCTACAAATGTAGTTGTAGATTGTAATGGTTTAGGCTACATATTAAATATTTCCTTAAATACTTATGCAGCACTGCCTGCCGATGAAAATGTACTCTTGTATACGCATTTAACTATTAGAGAAGATGCGCACATACTTTACGGTTTTAGTAATAAAACGGAAAGAGAAATTTTTAGATTATTAATATCTGTATCTGGTGTTGGGCCAAGTATAGCAAGAACGATGTTGTCTTCTATGAGTTCTGAAGAAATTCAGCAGGCCATAGCATCAGAAAACGTAAAATTAATACAATCGGTTAAAGGAATAGGAGCAAAAACTGCACAAAGAGTCATTATAGATTTAAAAGAAAAGATACTAAAAACGTTTGATATCGATGAAGTTTCGCTTGCCGAAAACAATACGAATAAAGAAGAAGCGTTATCTGCATTAGAAGTCTTAGGTTTTGCTAGAAAACAATCGGATAAGATTGTAACAGGTATTTTAAAAGAATCGCCATCAGCAACTGTAGAGGAACTGATTAAAAAGGCACTGAAAAATTTGTAAAAAGGTTGAAAGAAAATTTTCTTAATAGGTATATAACAACACTTGCATTAATGGTAAGTGTTGTCTTGTTTGCTCAAAAAACAAAAGATAAAAAACCAGAAGTTCAAAAAAAAGATACTGTCGTTCCGTTAAAGTATAACTTTAATGCAAATCAAAAAGGAAACTTATATCTTAATAGCCCTGTAAAGAAAATAGTAAGCTACGATAAATCAATTAATAAGTTTGTTATTGTTGAAAAAATTGGAGATTTTACAATAGGAACTCCTATTTATTTGACACCAAAGGAATATGATAAATATCGTTTAAAACATGATATAAAAAACTACTTTAAACAAAAAGTTGATGCCACTAACCCTAATAAAAAAGGGAAAAACAAAGAGCGTAGAAATTTACTGCCTAAATATTATGTGAATTCTAAATTTTTTGAATCTATTTTTGGAGGAAGTGAAGTAGATGTAATTCCTAGTGGACAAATAAGTATTAAACTCGGAGGGATGTTTCAGAATACTGAAAACCCACAAATATCTGTAGAGAATCAAAGTAGTTTTACTTTCGATTTTGATCAACAAATTAGCGCTAGTATACAAGCAAAAGTAGGAACAAGATTAAAAGTAACAGCAAATTACGATACACAATCTACATTCGATTTTCAAAATATTATTAAATTAGAATATACGCCTACAGAAGATGATATAATTCAAAAAATTGATGCAGGTAATGTGAGTTTACCTATTAAGAATTCATTAATTAGTGGAGCACAAGCTTTATTTGGGGTACGTGCCGATCTTCAATTTGGAAAAACAACAGTTAGAGCTGCATTTTCGCAACAAAACTCTCAAGCAAAAACAGTAACAGCTCAAGGAGGTGCAGTAATACAACCTTTTGAATTAAGAGTTACTGATTATGATAATGATCGACATTTCTTTTTATCTCAGTTTTTTAGAGAAAACTATAAAAAGGCATTAAGAAATTATCCATTAATTAGTAGCCCAATTAATATTAATAGAATAGAGATTTGGGTAACAAATAGAAGTCAAAATGTAACTGATTTTAGAAGTATTGTTGCTTTTGCAGATATTGGAGAATCGAATTTAGAAGAAATGGTAAGTGCTAATTTAACAACAGGTACTGCTATAGAAGATTATGTTAGTGTTGTAAATAACCCTATTTCTGTTCAAAATAAGAATTTACCCTACAATGGTGTAAATGACTTAAACGATTTATTAGTTGGTACTGGAGGAATTAGAAATGTGGCTAGTATAAATAATACAGTTCCTTCTCAAATGATTCAAGGTAGAGATTATTCATACTTACAAAATGCAAGAAAATTACAACCGAATGAATATACATTACACCCTCAATTAGGATTTATTTCTTTAAACAGAAGATTAAATGATGGTGAAGTATTAGGAGTTGCCTATGAATATACAGTAGTTGGAGCGCAACAGAGTGGTGGTGCGGTAAATGAAACTATTTTTAAGGTAGGGGAATTTTCTAATGATGGAGTGAATGCACCTGCAAATATTGCTGTGAAATTATTAAGAAGTGAAATTTTAACAACAAAAAGAGAAACTACAGCGAATGTATTTAAGCCATTCCCTACATGGCGTTTAATGATGAAAAATGTATATGCAATAGGAGGAGCACCTTTACGCCAAGAGGGTTTTCGTTTCGAACTTTTGTATAGAGATGATGAAACAGGAGTTTTACAAAATACATTACAAAAAGCAACACAAGTAAATTTACAAGATAGAACATTAATAAATCTTTTAAATGTAGATAAACTAGATCAAAGTCAATTTAAGGTAGATAATGGTGATGGTTTTTTCGATTTTGTAGAAGGAATTACAGTAAATTCAGCTAGAGGACTCATTTATTTTCCACAACCAGAACCATTTGGAGAGGATTTACAAGATGAAATCACAAATGCAGCAGATAGAGATAAGTTTTTGTTTGAAGATTTATATTTAACAACAAAAATTCAAGCTAAAAACGAATTTCAGGATAAAGATAAATTCTTTTTAAAGGGATATTATAAATCAGATGCAAGTAGAGGTATTTCTTTAGGGGCATTTAATATTCCAAGAGGATCTGTTAATGTTACTGCCGGAGGTAGAAGATTAGTAGAAGGAGTAGATTATGTGGTAGATTACCAGTTAGGAAGAGTTCAAATTTTAGATCCAGGTTTAGAAGCATCTGGTGTACCAATTAATGCATCTGTAGAAAATAATACGTTCTTTAATCAACAAAGAAAAACATTTTTTGGAGTAGATGTAGAGCATAAGATTAGTGAAAATTTTATTCTTGGAGCTACTTTTTTAAATGTAAGTGAGCAGCCAATTACACCAAAAATTAATTTTGGTGCCGAGCCTATAGATAATGTAATGTTAGGTTTTAATGTAGATTTTTCATCTGAGGTTCCTTATTTAACAAAACTAGCGAACAAATTACCATTTGTAGAAACAGATGCGCCTTCCAATATATCGGTAAGAGGAGATTTTGCTTACTTACTACCAGGTTCGCCAAGTGGAATTGATGTAAATGGTGCAGCCACTTCTTATTTAGATGATTTTGAAGCTACTCAGATACCTATAAATTTAACATCACCACAACAATGGGCGTTAGCAAGTACCCCTATTAGTGATGGTACAGATATATTTAATGGAAAATCTCAAAATTTAGATTATAATTTTAAGAGAGGTAAATTAGCATGGTATAGTGTTGATCAACTTTTTTATTCTAGAGGAACCAATAGACCTTCTAATATTAATGATATTGAATTATCAAGGAATGAAGTACGACAAGTAAGTTTTTCAGAATTATTTCCAAATACTGATTTAGATATTACACAACTAAACTTAGTTAGAACATTAGATTTAGCATATTTTCCTAATGAAAGAGGGCCTTATAACTTTGATACTGTTGGAGTAAACTCTGAAGATCAGTGGGGAGGAATAATGCGTGCTTTAACTACAACAAATAATTTTGAGCAAGCAAATGTAGAATACGTTCAGTTTTGGTTAATGGATCCTTATGAAGGATATTCAATTACAGCGGAAGAAGGATTACCAGCAGGAGTTGATCCTCAAAG
>CALISK010000280.1 GCA_938041625.1 uncultured Tenacibaculum sp.
ATACCTAAAAAAGAGACGCTAAAGCATTTGTTGTGATTTTTATTTTTTTTTCTGTTTAAATTTAATTCACTTATAAATTGTTAAAAATCAAGTATATGGAGCAGTTGGGGATTGAGAAAACAGAAACAATAGAAGATTTTACTTATCTGATAATTAATTGGTATAGAGAAATACCAGAGTTTAGAACAAGTTTTAAAGATGCTATTGCAGGTGTAAGCAGTATGCCTGAGGGGATTAAAGCAAGTATTAAATATAATTGGAAACAAAAAACGATAGAAGATCTGTGTGATTTTTTTAGCGATTGGTTTGAACGGAACCAAAAATTAACAACAGAGTTAGAATATATTCAAAAATTTAGTTGGCTGTATTATGAAAATCCAAAAGGATTAGAGTTTGTTACTAAAGATTATGGTTTACAAATGATTTATCATTTTATTGAAATGAATACAGTTCAAAAGAATTCCTCAAAATACATAGACTTGATGCAAAACTAGAGAAAAGAGATAACATCAAATTTCTAAAAACAGGTGTTACTTTACTTGTTTTCCATTAGTGAAGATACTTCACTTTTTTTAATATGCTTCTTCATTAAATACAATCCAAAAAATAAACATGGTGATACCAGTAAAACGGATGCAATAGCATTTGTTAAAGAAGTAGGAGTTATACCACTTGCAGTAAAATCATTTCCTAAACTATCAATTCCTGCAAAGAAGTCAATTAGTGCATGTGCAATGATTAAAGGATAAATGCGCTTTGTAATAATAAGTAATGTGCCAAACATAACACCAATAAAAGTAGCAAATAAGACCTGTGATAATTCTCCGTAAATTCCTTTACTAAATTTAATTAAATGTAATAACCCAAAAATTAATGAAGCAATGAAAATAGCTTTTTTAGGGCTTTTAAAGTAGTTAATTAAGCTAGATTGTAGAAAGCCACGAATACTTAATTCTTCAGCAAAACCAATACTTACGCAATAAATTAAAAGAACACCAATATTTGTAATTGTATAATTAGATATGTTATCAGCAAAAAGTATATTTAAAATTATAAGATATAAACCTCCAATAAGTACTAAGCCTATTTTTTTAGTTTTCATTTTAGAAAGTCCTGCTAAATCAGTTAAACCATTAGCTTTAATCATGTAAAAGGAAATAAGAGCTAAAATGATGTTGTAACCGGTTTTAGTTAATAGATGTAAACTATAAGAAAGTTTTTGAATGTCAATAAAATAAGAAACAGTCAACTGTTTTAAGACAGTAATTCCTACAAGAATTAATATAAATAAATTTACTTTTTTTAGTAGCGTAGCGTTTTTCATAGTTAATAATTGTTTTTTTTAGTTAAACGATTGAAATGATGAAATGTAACATATGAATTTATCAACCTCCTGTTTTTAAAGTAAAAAAGGAACTCTTTTTAACATTTTGCTTTCCTTTGTTAGCAGGTGTTTTAAACAGAACCTTTTTCTTTAAAATGAGTGGGGTTAAATTTTTTGTAAGTGTTTGAGGTAGAAATTGAGTTAGGGCTTGTTTTAATGGGAGTAAGTATTGCAGGTATGTATGAGTATATTGATTTTGCTAAAGGTTTTTAAAAACAAACAAAATTAAGGTTATATAACAGTAGGTTTAATGATTGTTGTTTGCGTTCTAGTTTAAAGAGAAAGTATATAGTTTACCTCCATTGCCATTTGCTCTTTCATCGGTAATATATAATGTATTGTTGTCTTTAAAATCGAGACCTTCTTTTTGAGAAAAATGATCAAGATCGTATTCAGTAAGTAAACCGTCAAAAAAAATATCTGAAGTAAAATTGCTAAAAACTAATACTTTGTCAGCTGTTAATAATGCTACTTTTTTATGGTCATCTGATATCGCAGCAGCAGTAATCCAACAACCTTTCGTATTACAGTTATTAAAACTACCTAAATATTCTGCAGTATGATTTCCCGGTATTGCTGGTATTTTATATAAACTTGTTTTTCCATAATTATTTTTTACTCTACTTTTTGTGAAAATATATAAATAGCCATTCATATAGAGTAAAGACTCCGCATCAAAAAAATAATTTTCTTTTTTAGGAGGATACTTTTGTTGATTTGGGTATGAAAATTTTATTTTTTCTATAGTAATAGAACTATTATCTATTAAATCTTGATGATTGATTTTTAAGATGACTAAATTTTTTCGTTTGTTAGCATTATTACCAAAATCAGCAATAAAAAGATTTCCGAAATTATCTGAAGTAATATCTTCCCAATCGGTATTCTTAGCATTTATCGTAACTGTTTTTTTTATTACTCCACTTTCATTTAAACCGTATAGTTCGTTTTTATTACCACTATCATTGTGCATCCATAATAAAGAAGAATTGCTTGTTTTTTCAATACCAGAAGCTTCTTCGAGTTTTCCAGGTAAATAACCAACAACTTTCAATTTCCCATAATTTGAACAATTTGTTAAGGTTACTAAAAACAAGCTTGCTATTAATTTTTTCATCATAATAAAGATAAACAAAAAGCCTCTGATGTCAGAGGCTTTTTTAATAATACAATTTGTGAATTGTAATAAATTATGAAATTTTATATAGTAAGAGTTTTCTTAGTAGATAAAGAAAATGTTTTTTCAGTTACAGTATTTACATAATTCCAATCTGTAGTAACAGCGTTAGTATTGATCGTTAATTTCATGAAACCTCTATCTGCTAGATTTGCATGCTTCAAATCATCAATTAAAAGTTCTAAAGCTTGCCCTAATTGTACAGCTCCTTGAGTACCAACAAAACTTTCAAAACCTGGAGAAGAAACAGAACTAGTAGCTACTTCATTACCTACCTTGTCACCAGAAGCTGTTATTAAATCACTTTGCCATGCATTGTGTGTGTCACCAGCTAATACAACTACTTTTTTATCTTTAAAAGTAGCTAATATTTCTTCTCTTTCCATGAAATAACCATCCCAAGCGTCTAAATTATAAGGAACTACTGTTTTTACTCTTGCTATTTCTGTAGGAGTTAATGTAGTGTCACCTTGTAACAATCTAGTTTTAATTTGAACTAATTCAACCAATGTAGTTTGAAATGTTGGAGACCCAAAAGCGGTTAATAATTCAGCGGGAATCAACATTTTACCCATCAATACTTGTTGCCCTATAATTTGCCATTGTGAACTAGCATTAACCATTTCATTCTTGAACCAATCTTTTTGTTGCGTACCTAATATTGTTCTTGATGGATCTAACCAGTCATTTTGAAATGCAGGAATATCAAATCCAGCAGCAGAAGTGTAATTCGCGTAATCTAATTGTTTATCTCTACCAACTACTCGTGTATCTAGCATGGTTAAATCAACTAAATTTCCAAGTTTTAGAGATCTATAAATGATTGTATTGTCAGTTAAATTAGTGTTATTTGGTAAGTATTCGCTATAAGCTTGTAACGCGTTTGTTTTTCTAACTTGAAAATCACCTTCTTCTGGTTGATGATTTTCAGCACCATCCTTATAAGTATCGTTTGTAACTTCATGATCATCCCAAACACAAACAAAAGGTTTTTTCTGATGTAATTCCTTTAGCTGATTTTCAGACCTATATTGACGGTAACGTGTTCTATAATCATCTAGTGTAACAATTTCTCCAATAGGTTCTGGTTTTCTAAATAAACCATATGTACTTTCACCATATTCATAAATGTAGTCTCCTAAGTGAACTATAACATCAGCATCAGAATCTTTCATCGCTTCATACACATTAAAGTAGCCTGCTGCATAATTTGCACAAGAAGCAACTGCTAATTTTACTTCTGAAGTTTTATTACCAAACGTAAGAGTTTCTCCGATAGGAGATGTTGATTTATCTTCAATATTTACAAAGCGATAAAATAATTTTAAATTTTCCTCTAAATCTTTAATTTCTACGGCTAAAGTATAATCTCTAGAAGTATCTGTAGTAACTTCACCTTGACGTACAAGGTTCTTGAAATCTGCATCTTTGGCTAATTGCCATACAATTTTTACAGAAGGATTAGTAGTTGTGTAACGAGACCAGATAATAACTTGAGAGTTTGTGGGATCGAAACTTGCTACTCCTTGATTAAAATTTTGATCTGTTAAATTAGAAGGTATAACAGATGTTAATTTATTTTCATCATCACTACAACTGATAAAGTTTGAGGCTAAAATAAGGCCTCCAGTAGCTAATAATGAGTTTTTTAAGAAATTCCTTCTTTTTATATTGTGTGCCATGTATAATTAGTAATTATGTATCTGCATAATTACGTGGCTTAGTTTTCTTAAATGTTATGAAAAGTTCATGAGTATGTAAAAGTTACCAGCCTCCAGTTGCGCCACCTCCGCCGAAACCTCCGCCACCAAAATCACCACCAAAACCACCAGAGCCACTACCAAATCCACCAGAAGAACCAAAGCCTCCACCGAAACCGCCTCCACCAAAGCTGCCACCTCTTCCTGAGTTACTTAAAATAATGGTTTCTAAAATATCTCTCGAATCTGAATTTCTTCTATATCGTCTACGACCATTTCCTCTGTTAGATCTAGAAATTAGAATGAAAAAGATAATAAGTATTATAATAAAAATAATAAAGCTAGGGTTAAAACCAGTATCGGCTGATTTAGGAGAGCCTTTGTATTCTCCTTGCATTACTTTAATAATAGAATTAACACCACTATCTAATCCTTGATAGAAATTACCTTTTTTAAAATGAGGTAATATTTCACGTTCAATAATTTGTCGAGAAGTATAATCTGTTAGTAAATGTTCTGTTCCGTAACCGCTTCTAATAGTGATTTTTTTATCGTTTTTGGCAAGCAAGACAAAAACCCCATTGTCTTTACCTTTTTGACCAATACCCCATTTATGCCCCCAATTGGTAGCTAAATAGCTAATATCTTCTCCTTGAGTAGAGTTAATAATAGCAACTACTATTTGTGTAGACGTGGTATCAGAGTATTTAACTAACTTGTTTTGTAAAGTTGATTTTTGATTTAGAGAGAGTAATCCTATTTTATCATAAACTCTAGTTCGTTTTTTAGGTTTCTCAGGAATACTAAATTGAGCGTATGATGTTATTGTTCCAATAAAAAGAAACAAAAATAAAGAGAATAAGTAATGTGTTTTCTTTTTCATTTAGCCTTTAGAAACTTCATTTGGTAATTCATCAACATCATTTGTAGTCCAAGGAAAGTGAGTTTGTAATTCTTTACCAGCTTTTAAAACACCGGCAACAATACCTTGTTTAAAGTTTCCTTGTTTAAATTGTTGTTGTATGGTGTTTTTGGTAGATTCCCAAAAGTTTTCTGGAACTACAGCATCAATACCTTTGTCGCCATAAATAACAAATTTATGATCATCAACAGCAACATA
>CALISK010000281.1 GCA_938041625.1 uncultured Tenacibaculum sp.
AAGTTATGTAGAAAATATTTCTTTATTAACTATTGAAGGTAGCGGAATGGTTGGTATTTCTGGGGTTTCTAAACGCTTATTTGAAACCTTGGCTAATGATGATATCAATATCATTTTAATTACACAAGCTTCTTCAGAACATACTATTTGTGTAGGTGTTTTAGAGGAAGATGCAGAAAAAGCAATACAAAGTATTTCTAAAAAGTTTTCAGATGAAATCCTTCAAAAGAAAATAGATCCGATTACTCTTGAAAAAGAATTGAGTATTATTGCTTTGGTTGGCGATAACATGAAAAATCATCAAGGTTTAAGTGGAAAAATGTTTAGTTCATTGGGTAAAAATAATGTGAATATTAGAGCTATCGCGCAAGGTGCTTCAGAAAAAAACATTTCCGCAGTTATAAAACGGTCTAACGCTAAAAAAGCATTAAACACATTACACGAACAATTTTTTGGTGATAATAACAAACAATTAAACTTATTTGTAACAGGAGTTTGTAATGTAGGAAACCGATTTTTAGCTCAATTACAACAACAAAAAGAATATTTACAAGATCATTTAAAACTAAATATTAGGGTTGTAGGACTTTCAAATTCTACAAAAATGTATTTTGACGAAAATGGAATCGATTTAACAAACTGGAAAGAAACTCTTTTAAATAAAGGAGAAAGCACTACTCTTCAAGATTTTTTAAATAAAACAAAAGGATTAAACTTACGAAATAGCGTGTTTGTAGATAATACTGCTAATGAATTGGTTTCTGAAATGTATTCGCAATATTTAGAAAATAATATTGCTGTTGTTACTTGTAATAAAATAGCATGTGCTTCTAAACTTGAGAATTATAAACAGTTAAAAAGTATTTCTAAAAAATACAATGCTCCATTTTTATTTGAAACGAATGTAGGTGCTGGTTTACCTATTATTGATACTTTAAAAAACTTAATTGCTTCTGGTGACAGAGTTCATAAAATACAAGCCGTTTTATCGGGTAGTTTAAATTTTGTTTTTAATAATTTTAACGAACAAAATTCTTTTCATGATGTGGTTTCTCAAGCGCAAAAAGAAGGATTTACAGAGCCTGACCCTAAAATTGATTTAAGTGGTGTAGATGTAGCCCGTAAAATTTTAATTTTAGCAAGAGAGAGTGGTCACGAATTAGACTTGACTGACATTGAAAATGATTCCTTTTTACCTAAAGAGAGTTTAAATACTACAAACAATAATGATTTTTATGCAAGCTTATTAAAGTTTGAATCGCACTTTCAAAAAATTTATTCAGAAGCCAAAACAGAAAATTCTAGGTTAAAATATGTAGCTGAATTTTCTAATGGTATTGCTAAAGTTGGTTTACAACACATTCCTTCTAATCATCCTTTTTATAATTTAGAAGGAAGCGATAATATTGTCTTGTTTTTTACAGATAGATACCCTGTACAACCGTTACAAATTAAAGGTGCTGGTGCTGGTGCTGAGGTTACTGCTTCAGGTATTTTTGCAGATGTAATTAGAGTAGCACAAAATTAGGTTTAGGAGTTTAGGAGTTTAGGAGAAATTGATTGATCATTTGTAAGTTTCAAAATAAATTTAAAATATAAACGAAATAAAAAGGCTTTCTGTTCTTTAAAACTTTGAATATTGAAACTCTAAGAATCAAAGAAAATTAAAAAAATGAACGAAATAAAAATATTTTCCCCTGCTACTGTTGCAAATATATCTTGCGGATTTGATGTTTTGGGTTTATGCTTAGATACTGTAGGTGATGAAATGGTGGTTAGAAAAACCAATGAAAAAAAAGTAACTATTACTAAAATTACAGGATACGATTTACCTTTTGAAACCCGTAATAATGTGGCTGGTGTTGCCGCTTTAAGCTTGGTTGAACATTTAAAACCCAATTGTGGTTTTGAAATAGAGATTCATAAAAAGATTAAGCCTGGAAGTGGAATTGGGAGTAGCGCTGCCAGTGCTTCTGGAACTGTGTTTGCTATTAATGAATTATTAGGTAAACCCTTAACCTTAAAAGAACTAATTCCTTTTGCTATGAAAGGAGAAGAATTAGCTAGCAAAGCACTGCATGCAGATAATGTAGCTCCTGTTCTTTTAGGCAATTTTACTTTAATTAGAAGTTACGATCCTTTAGATGTTATTAGCATTTCTGCTCCTGAAGAATTATATGTAACTGTTATTCATCCGCAAGTAGCAATTAAAACCGCTGATGCACGCAAGGTTTTACCAAAAGTAATAGATTTAAAAAAAGCAATTGCACAAACTGGTAATATGGGCGGGTTAATAAGCGGGTTATTTACTGCTGATTACGATTTAATTGGTAGATCATTACAGGATGAATTTGCAGAACCTTACAGAGCTTCTTTAATTCCTAATTTTAATAAAGTTAAAGAAACTTGTTTAAATGCTGGAGCATTAGGTAGCGGTATTTCAGGTTCTGGTCCTTCTATTTTTGCTCTATCTAAAGGAAAAGATATTGCAAAAGAAATTGGTAAAGTAATGGAAACCTGTTTTAATAATACAACAATTGATTTCGATATTCATATTTCAAAAATAAATACAAACGGTATTAAAATACTAGAAACTAACTAATCATGAAGTATTATAGTTTAAACCATAAAGCCCCAAACGTTTCTTTTAAAGAAGCAGTTATTAACGGGTTAGCACCAGATAGAGGTTTATATTTTCCTGAAAGTATTACTCCTTTACCTGAAGATTTTATTAAAAACATTTCTCAATTTTCAAATGAAGAAATTGCTTTTAAAGTAATGGAACAATTTATAGGAGATGAAATTCCGAAAGAAATAGTACAACAAATTGTTTCTGAAACTATTTCTTTTGATTTTCCTGTAGTACCTATCGATAAAAACATTGGTACGTTAGAGTTATTTCATGGTCCTACCCTAGCCTTTAAAGATGTAGGTGCACGATTTATGGCACGTTGCTTAGGATATTTTAATAAAGAAAACACGAACAAAGTAACTGTTTTAGTAGCTACTTCTGGTGATACTGGTGGTGCTGTAGCCAATGGTTTTTTAGGTGTAAAAGGGGTCGATGTTGTTATTTTATATCCTAGCGGAAAAGTGAGTGATATTCAAGAAAAACAACTAACTACTTTAGGGCAAAATATTACTGCTTTAGAAGTAAATGGTGTTTTTGATGATTGTCAAGAAATGGTAAAATCTGCTTTTTTAGATACTGAAATAGCACGTCAATTAACCTCAGCTAATTCTATTAATGTTGCACGTTGGTTGCCACAAATGTTGTATTATTTCTTTGCTTATAAACAACTACACAAAGAACACTCAAAAATTGTTTTCTCTGTTCCTAGTGGTAACTTCGGAAATATTTGCGCAGGAATGATGGCACAAAAATTAGGTTTACCTATTCAACATTTTGTTGCCGCAACGAATGTAAATGACACCGTTCCGCAATTTATGGTTGAAGGAAATTATAAACCAAAATCTTCGCAACCTACTATTTCTAATGCTATGGATGTTGGTAACCCCAGTAACTTTATTAGAATTCAACAATTATTTGATAATGATTTTAAAAAATTAAAAACAGCATTTTCTTCATATTCTTTTTCTGATACTGAAACCAGAGATGCTATGAAACAAATATTTAAAAATTCAAAATACATTGCTGATCCACACGGAGCTGTTGGATATCTGGGGCTAGAAAAACATCAATTAAAAGACAATGAATATGGTGTTTTTTTAGAAACCGCACACCCTGTGAAGTTTTTAGACGTAGTTGAAAGTACTTTAAATAAAAAAATTGAGGTTCCTACTCATATTCAATCTTTAATTCTAAAAGAAAAAAAGTCTATAAAAATTAGTTCTTATCATGAGTTGAAAACTTTTTTACAAAGTAATTAGTTTTAATGTGTAAACGACTTTATTTTATCAAAAACTAAAAGGTATATTATTCGAATAATATACCTTTATTTTTATCATTATTCTATTTCTTATACCATTAATCTATTTGGTTTATAAGAAGTTTATGTATTTTTA
>CALISK010000282.1 GCA_938041625.1 uncultured Tenacibaculum sp.
TACCTGTTTCTTCTATTTTAGAAATAGGTATTTTTGTTTTATCAAACACTAAATTTTGGATAGAAAAATAAAATTAATATGGGATTTTAAAGGCCCAGATGCGTTAGAAACAGCAAAACATCACTGTATACATTTAAATGAATTTACTCAAATAGAAAACCTTCCTTTTCATGAAGTAAATCATCAAGAAATAAATGAGATGCATACTATTGCTTTTATAATTGTAAATGAACAACAAATGAAAACTTTTAGAGATGCATTAAAACCTCATAGAGGTGTCTTAGCATAATATAATCTTAAATTGTATATTACAATCTATATAAATGTTTCTATGTTCAATAAAAAAGTTGTTTTTATAGTTTTAGTATTATCAAGCTTATTAATTCAAGCTCAATATAAGTATACTACAAATACAGCGCATCATTCTTTAGAAAAAGCAATTAGAATTAGTAGTGATGTAATTGAAGGAAGAACAGCTTTTTTTGAAAGGCAAACATTAGAAAAACCTTTAATGTTTCAAAAAACAAGTGTACTGGTAGGAGAGTTAAATAGACTTTCGAATAATTTATCTAAATTCATAGTAAAAACTCAAAAAGAGGTAAATACAGAGCGAGTATTACATGATTTATTAGATGGAGATTTTTATAAAAATATTTTGTTTGAAAGTACAGGGAAACTAACAAAAGTAGGAGGGAAACTGAAAATTAAGATTGATAGTTTATATAACCACGCGAAGAGAATCAATATCCATCAGTTATCACAAATAGAAAACTTTCATGAAGATCATTTTAGAACAGATTTAGATTTTTATGATGAAGATGAAAATAAAATAACATACTTTGATCATTTGTTTTATGATAAATCTAATTATGGAATGATGATGGCTATGAATTATTTATTATTGGATGTTAAAACGTTCCAGTTACTCTACTTCGGAACTGTTATGAGTTTGTAAATCGATGATTTGAAAAAAAAAGAGTTTATGAAAAGAATCATTTTAATAATAGTTTTGAACTTCTTTTTTCAAATGAATGTTTTCGGACAAGATTTTGTGAAATCTAAAAAGATAACTTTATCAAAAGCAATTAATCCCTCTCATCAAGATAATAAAGAAAGAGACGTTTATAAAGCAATCGTTTTTTTAGAAAACTCAAACAATAAAATTAAGTTTACAATAAATACAGATACTTTTTCTGAAGAATATTCTTATGTTGAAGAAATAGAAAAACCTTATTTGAAAAATGTGAAAAAGATAGTAAAAGTAAATATAGAACATTGTGCTTGTTATTGTAATGCAGATATTTATTATTGGTTAGTGATGAGTAATAATAAATGGATAGAACTTCCAAAAATTGAAAAGAATGATTATGAGATTGGTAATTTATATCATGAATATTCATTTAAAGAAGAAGGCAAAATTGAGTTATTAGAGTTTAGAGAAAAAATGGGAGATAAACGTGATGAAAATACTCCTAGTGGATTTGAGATAGAACGAATTTATGAGAAAAAAATAAAAAACTTCATCTGGAACGGAAAAGATGTGGAGTAAAAGGAAAATGATAATAATTGGAGTCAATGGAGTTTAATTTATTGTTAATTAGTGTGGAATAAGTAATTTGTTTATAGTATTATGACTCAAGATTTAATTAATAAAATAGAGAATACCATGAATCCAATTCCTTCAATAAATTTGAGAGGAATTCCAGCTAATGATTTACAAATTATAGAAGCTCAAAATCAATTAAATATTAAGTTTCATAATGATTATGTAATATTTATTAAAATTTTTGGAGGAGCCTATGCTGGTTTGCCAATATACGCTTTTGAGAATAATGATATGATGGCAAATCAAACAGTTGTTGACTTAACAAAGCAGTTTAGAGAAGATTATATAGACGATAAAAGAAGTGAGATTTTAAATGAATCATATGTGATTTCATTCGATGGAGGTGGTAATCCAATATTAATAGACTCTTATGGTAAGGTAATGATTTTTTACCATGATAATGATGAGTATAAAATTTTTGCATCTTCTTTTTCTGAATTTATTGAAAAGGCTATTGATAAAGAATACGAAAATGAATGGTAAATTAGAAAAAAGAAGATTATTTAATGCACCTTAATGAAGTTTTAATTTTCCGCTATAGCATTTGAACAGATGAAACCACCAGTCCAAGCATTTTGAAAATTAAAACCACCAGTAACTGCATCAATATTTAAAATCTCTCCCACAAAAAACAGATTTTTATGTAGTTTACTTTCAAATCGTTTAAAGTTAATTTCTTTTAAATCGATACCACCGGCAGTAACAAACTCATCTTTAAAAGTAGTTCTACCATTAGCGTTAAATAAACCATTCGTTAATTGATTTGCTAAGTTTTGTAATTGCTGATTACTTAAATCACCCCAATTTTGAGTGTTTTTAATTTTAGAAGCAAATACTAAGCGTTCCCACAATCGTTTTGCAATATCAGAAAAAGGAGATTTTAAACTAATTTGCTTTTTAGCTTGTCCCTTTTTTAAGTTTAATAATTTTTCGGTAACAGAAGCAGTATCTTCACTTAACCAATTAACCGTAACATTGTATTGATAGTTTTTGTCAGCTAAAATTCTTGCTCCGTAAGCAGAAAGTTTTAAAATAGCAGGGCCGCTTAAACCCCAGTGTGTAATTAATAAAGGACCATAATTTTCTAGGTTTGTTCCAACTAATTTTACAGTAGCATTAGGAACAGAAAGTCCTAATAAATCAGTTAATCTAGGATCTTTGATATTAAAAGTGAATAAAGAAGGAACAGTATTAATAATAGAATGGCCTAACTCTTTAGAAAGATCCCATATTTTTTTACTACTACCAGCAGCAATTACTAATTTATCAGCGATGAATTGCTCATTTTTAGTGTTAATAACCCATTTGTTTTCTTGTTGATAAAATGAATTTACACCATGACTTGTTAACACTTTAATTTTAAGTTTATCAACAGCTTTTTGAAAACAATCTATAATTGCTTGCGAAGTATTTGCTTCAGGAAAAACTCGATTGTCATTCTCTATTTTTAAAGGAACCCCTTTGTTTTCAAACCACTCAAAAGTATCACCTGTCATAAATTGATGAAAAGGCCCAAGTAATTCTTTTTCTCCTCTAGGATAAAATTTTACTAATTCTTTAGGTTCAAAACAGGCATGAGTTACATTACAACGTCCCCCTCCAGAAATTCTTACTTTTTGTAAAGTTTCTTTTCCTTTCTCTAAAATGGTAATATCTAAATCAGGATTTTGTTCTTTGGCATTAATAGCAGTAAAAAAACCTGCTGCACCACCTCCAATAATTACTACTTTATTCATAAAACCATTTCGTTGTAAGGAACTACAGTATTGTATCCTTTATTTTTAAAATATACTACACTATCATTTGTACCAGTAGCTAGTATAAAATCACCTCCCCAAGCCCCTAAACTTTTAATTTCTCCAAAATAATCAGGAAATAAATTCGCTTTTACAGGTTTTAAATTAATAATTGAACTAATAATTTTTTCATGTTCAACAATAATTTTATTTAAATCAGTACTCGTTTTTGTAGTCGAAAAAGCTTCTGTTAATTCAGAAATAGTTTTTATTTCATTCTGAATGTTATTGTTGTTTTTTTTATACTGAGCAATACCATCTCTACTATTTTGTTTCTGATTTAAATACACAAAAAAGAGTTCGTCTTTAAATGTAGGATTAAAATCAACTTGTTTAATAATAGGTTTTTTGTTTTCTAACTGATAAAAAATAGGCGTATTGTTTTGTGCACATGCAATATCATATCCACTACCAGAAAAAGCATTCCAAAGTAAATCAAAAGCGTTTACGTTTGCCCAGGAAGCAATATTGTTTATAAGCGTAGAAGAACTACCCAATCCCCAGTTTTGAGGAAAGGTTAAATTCGTTTTTATAACAAAGCCACTATTAGTTTGTAAAAAAATAGGATTTAACTTTCTTGCTTCTTGTAATATATTTTGTAAAGTTTCAGCAATAACTTCAGAGCTCCCTTCTTTATCAGAATTAAAATTCGCTGAGGTTAAACGTAATTTAGGTAAACTAAAAGAAGCTTCAAACCAACATTCTCCTTCGTTAGTAAAACTTCCCCAAATTAACTCAGGTTCTTTTATGGATTGAATTACTAAATCTTGTCCGTATTTAGTTGGAATAGCTAGAGATGTTGCACCATCTAAAACCACATATTCTCCTGTTAAGAGCAATTTTCCGTTGCTGTAATGTTTTTTCATTTAGAGTTTTGATATTTAGAGAATACTTTGAAACTTTTAGAAAAGGCAAAATGTAAAATACCGATAAGGTAAATGAAAATTGTTATTAATGATACAGTAGGGTTAAAGTAAGAATAACAATTCCCTATATAATTTAGATTTGTACTTATATATATTGTAGACATAAATACTCCAATTGATAAGAATATTATAGCGAGTTGTTTAGCCCATTCTTTTCCATTGTAAGTTAAACTTAATAAGAAAGTGAATATAGTAGAGATAATAACTTCTATAATTAATCGATTTGTAAACCACATTTTATAATAAGGATGAGATTTGTATTTGAAATATAAAAAATGAAATATGGTGTATATTGATATAGATAAAATACTAATAGATATCCAAAAAGTTCTTTTTCGCCCAATATGTATCAAAAAACCACTCATAATTAAACCAATCCAAACTGTTTAAAATGATGTGTAAAATGCTTCACTTGAAATTTTTTCCAATACTCAAAATCTAACTCACCAAAAAATGGATGAATGACAGTTCTAGATGCGTCTTTTTCAAATGCTTCAAAAAAGAACTGTATTTGCTGTATTAAATCATCAGTAGCATCTTTAATAGAACTAAATTTTAAAGGAGTTGGGTTTTCAGATAAAAAAGAAGCTCTAAAACCAACTTGTAATTCATTATCAGTATTTAAAAAAGGTTTTCTTCTTTTCGTTTTTTCTTCAGAAACAAAGACTTCAATATTCCAATTTCCGTTTGCAATTTTGGTAACAGCACTTAAATGTTCAATCATTTGTTGTGCATTCATGCTTCCAAAAATTGGTTTAGAAGTATTGGTAAGTTTATTTAACTGTGATGTAATTTCATTTTCATTAGAAAAATCAACCCAATTAACTTGAGGTTTTCTTAATGAATTTAATTTTTCTATAACCGCACTATGCGAAACAGTTCTATTTTCAAAATAAGAAGCAATGGTTTCTTTTTCTTCATTAGAAGCATTGTGTTGATTTAAAATATTCATTAAATGCATTTTCATATGTCCGTGCTGAATCCCCTTGGTTGTTAAAGCACGTAATGCAGCAAAATTTTGAGCTAAACCAGCTGCGGCAATAATTTGCATTAAAGTTCTTGCAGAAGGTTTTTGCATCATATCTAAAGATAACTTAGCCATAGGATGTAAAGCAGTTAAACCACCAACAGTTCCTAGAGCCAAAGGTATTTCTATCCAAAACTTAAAAATTCCATCTTTTACTTCACAATGTGTTAAACTAGTGTACTGCCCGTTTCTAGCAGCATAAGCATGCGCTCCAGATTCAATGGCTCTAAAATCGTTACCAGTAGCTAATACCACAGCATCTATACCATTCATAATTCCTTTGTTATGCGTAACAGCACGATAAGGTTCTATTTCAGCAATTTTTACTGCTTGCTTAAATTTATGAGCAAATTTTTCAGGGTTCTCACCACCTAAATCTTCAACAGGGCAACTAACTTCAGCCCTTACCAAACATTCAGGAACATAATTAGAAAGTATACTCATTACAATTTCAATATCTTCTTTTTGAAATTGTTTAGCAATTACCTCTAAACAAGAATTGATAAAATTGGCCCCCATACTATCTTTAGT
This sequence comes from uncultured Tenacibaculum sp., assembly GCA_938041625.1. Lineage (GTDB taxonomy): Bacteria > Bacteroidota > Bacteroidia > Flavobacteriales > Flavobacteriaceae > Polaribacter. The sequence goes on from CALISK010000282.1 coordinate 5,887, forward strand.
TTCAAAAGTAACATGAAGCTGATAGTAATCAGATAACTTATCAGTTTTATCAATTAATTCAATATCTAAAATTCCACCGCCCCGTTTTTCCATGTTTTTGGTTATCGTAGCTGTAGCACTATATAATTCTGTTTTGTTTTTATTAAAATAAGTGATTAAATCATTTTTATCACCGGCATATAAAAAATGAACTTGCCCTATTTTTGTGGTAGAAATAACTGTTGTTTTAAAACCACCTCTTGTACTCCAGTATTTTGCAACTTTCGCAGCCGCAGCAACTACAGAGCTTTCCTCAATAACCATAGGTACTGCGTAAGTTCTGTTGTTAATAATGAAATTAGGAGCAACACCATAAGGCATATAAAAATTGGTAATTGTGTTCTCTATAAAATCATCATGTAACTGTTGTAATTTACCATCAACATTCCAATATTGTTTTATAGTTTCAATAATTTCAGGTTGGTTATTAAAGTAATTTTTAGCTAACCAATCTATTTTTTCTTCCTTAGTAAATTTAGAAAACCCAGAAATAATCTTCGACATTCATCTTGTTTTAATACAAAACAAAGGTAATTGTTTCCTATGAAAGAGATTTTGTAAATGTACTTTTCTGTTAAATGAGTGTAAAATTTATTATTTTTTCGTAAACTTGGCAGTCAAATTATCAAATCAACAAATAAATTATTTACTTAATGAGAAAATTATGCTTTTTAGCAATTTTTGGGATACTAATAGCTGTTAAAGGACAAACAGGTACTACTTCAACGACCGGTAAAAAAGAAATAACATTAGAAGAAATTTGGAACGGAACATTCTCTGCAGATAGAATGAACGCTTTAAATTCTATGAATGGTGATTTTTATTCATTGTTAAATGTTGATAGAGAAACTAGAAGTTCTTCGGTTGATAAATATAGTTACGCTACACAACAAAAAGTGGGAACTATTGTAGATAGTAAAGAGGTATATGATTTACCTTTTTTTAGTTCATATTCTTTTAATAATGATGAAACTAAATTGTTATTAGGAACCGATTTTAAACAAGTATATCGTCGTTCATTTAAAGGAACTTTCTACGTATACGATGTTAAAACAAAACAAGTAACTCTTATAGGAAAAGAAATTCAAGAACCTACTTTTTCACCAGATAGTAAAAAGGTAGCCTATGTAAAAGAAAACAACTTGTATGTAAGAAACCTTGAAGAAAATAGAGAAATAAAAGTAACTAAAGATGGAAAGGTAAATTCAGTAATTAATGGTGTTACTGATTGGGTTTATGAAGAGGAATTTGCTTTTGTAAAAGCTTTTGATTGGAGTAAGGATAGTAATTATGTAGCTTTTTTACGTTTCGATGAAACAGAGGTGTCTCAATTCTCAATGAATGTTACAGGAGATGAGTTGTATCCTTCTACACATACTTTTAAATACCCGAAAGCAGGAGAAAAGAATGCTAAAGTTTCTTTGCATTTATTTACACTGTCTGATAAAACAGTAAATGCTGTTGAAGTAGGAAGTTATGAATACATACCAAGAATACAGTGGACTAATGAAGCTTCTATTTTATCGGTTACTACTTTAAATCGCCATCAAAATGATTTAAAAGTCTATTTTTTAGATGCAAAAACAAATGCTTCAAAAGTTGTTTTAAACGAACAGGATGCAGCGTATGTTGATATTCAAGATAATTTAACGTTTTTAGACGATAATAGTTTTATTTGGACAAGCGAGAAAGATGGACATAATCATATTTATCACTATGATAAAAATGGAGAATTAAAAAATCAGATTACTAAAGGAGATTGGGATGTTACTAATTATTATGGATTAAATAAAAAGAATAACAAAGTATACTACCAATCAGTAGAAAATGGTTCTATAAACAGAGGGGTGTATTCTATAGCTTTAAATAGTAGTGATAAAAAATTATTGACTCCAAAAAACGGACAAAGTAATGCTTCGTTTAGTAAGAATTTAAATTACTTTATAAATACGCATTCATCTACTACTCAAGTACCAACATATACGTTATATAACGCCGAAGGGAAAGAGGTTAAATTATTAAAAGATAATTTAGAATTACAGGTTAGAGTAAAAGGATATCAAATAAGTAAAAAAGAGTTTTTTACTTATAATATTAATGGGAACGATTTAAATATGTGGATGATTAAGCCCGCTAATTTTGATGCGTCTAAAAAATACCCATTATTAATGTTTCAATACTCAGGACCAGGATCTCAACAAGTTTCTAATAGTTGGAATAGAAGTAACGATTATTGGCATCAAATGCTTGCTCAAAAAGGAATTGTTGTTGTATGTGTAGATGGAAGAGGTACTGGTTTTAAAGGAAGAGACTTTAAGAAAGTAACTCAAAAAGAATTAGGGAAGTATGAAGTAGAAGATCAAATTGCTGCTGCTAAGTTTTTTGCAAAAGAAGCTTATATAGATGAAAATAACGTAGGTATTTGGGGATGGTCTTTTGGTGGATTCATGAGTACCAATTGTTTATTAAAAGGGAATGATGTGTTTACTATGGGAATTGCAGTAGCACCTGTTTCTTCTTGGCGTTTTTATGATACGGTTTATACGGAAAGATATATGACTACTCCGCAAGAAAACCCTACAGGATATGATGA
>CALISK010000283.1 GCA_938041625.1 uncultured Tenacibaculum sp.
AGAAAAATACAATGAATTCAGCCAAGAATGTAAAAATTAAAAACAAATGAAAACTTAATTTTTTGATCTAATTTAGATTCTTAACTTTATGTTTTCAATACATCAAGAATGAAATTATCTCTTTTTTTAAGTGTTTTCTTACTTATATTCTCAAACTGTAGTTCAAAAAACGAAAAAGCAATTCAACCACAAATAATTCCTATACCTAATAGTCAAAATATTTTAGAAGGAAACTTTATACTTTCAAAAGAAACTTTTATTACCAGTAACAAAGAATTAACAGCAGTTAAAGACTATTTAAATAATTTTATTACTATTAATTTAAACATAGGTTTAACTTCAGATAACACTAAAAACAGTATTGAATTATTAATTGATTCTACTATTAAAAACGATGAAGAATATCATTTATTAATAGATAAAAAGAAAATTCTACTTAAATCAAAAACTGCTAAAGGAGCATTTTATGGAGTGCAAACATTACTACAATTACTACCAGTTACCAATACTTCAAAAAGTATTGCTATTCAGTGCCTAGAAATTAAAGATAAACCTCAATTTTCTTATAGAGGAATGCATTTAGATGTTGGTAGGCATTTTTTTCCTGTTAGTTTTATAAAAAAATATATAGACATACTTTCTAGATTAAAAATTAACACATTTCATTGGCATTTAACAGAAGATCAGGGTTGGCGAATAGAAATTAAAAAATATCCAAAGCTACAGGAAATTGCTGCATACAGAAATGAAACTCTTATTGGTCATTATAATGATCAACCTCATAAATTTGATGGTAAGAAATATGGTGGTTATTATTCTCAAAAAGAAATTAAAGAAATTGTAAAATACGCTTCAGAGAGATTTATTGAAATTATTCCTGAAATAGAAATGCCTGGTCATTCACAAGCTGCCATTGCTGCCTACCCTGAATTAGGTTGTACAGGAGATTCTGTAAAAGTTGCTACAAAATGGGGCGTTTTTAAAGAAATATACTGTCCTAAAGAAACAACTTTTACCTTTTTAGAAGATGTTATTAACGAAGTTGTTGAATTGTTTCCTAGCAAATACATTCATATCGGTGGTGATGAAGCTCCTAAAACAAACTGGAAAAACTCTAAATATTGTCAAGAATTAATTAAAAACAAAAACTTAAAAGACGAACATGGTTTACAAAGCTATTTTATCTCTAGAATGGAAAAATATATTAATAGCAAAGGAAAACAAATTATAGGTTGGGATGAAATTTTAGAAGGAGGACTAGCTCCAAACGCAACCGTAATGTCTTGGAGAGGTACCAAAGGCGCTATTCAAGCAATTAAGCAAAAACACCATGTAATTCTCACTCCTATGTCTCATTGTTATTTTGATTATTATCAATCTGAAAATGAGAAAGAACCTTTAGCTATTGGTGGTTATTTACCTTTAGAAAAAGTGTATTCTTTTAATCCAATACCAAAAGAATTAAACGAAGAAGAAGCTAAATATGTATTAGGAGCACAAGGGAATATTTGGACAGAGTACATGAAAACATCTGATAAGGTGGAATACATGGCTTTTCCTAGAGTTATTGCCTTAGCTGAAGCTACATGGACTAAACCCTCTTTAAAAAATTATACTGATTTTAAACATCGCTTAGTCTATTTTCAAAACAGATTGGATGCCCTTAACATTAAATATGCAAATCATTTATACGAAATAAATGGTAAAATACTGACCATTAAAGACAGTATCAAATACCAACTTTCAGCTAATACAAACGGAAAACAAATTTATTATACCATAGATAATTCTGAACCTACTAATACTTCATTAGTCTATTCACTACCAATACCCATAAACAAATCCTCAACTATAAAAGCTGCTAGTTTTGATAATTCAAAAAAAATAAGCACGATTCATTCAGCTTCAATTCATAAACACAAAGCTCTTGGTAAAAAAATAACTTTGAACAACTTGCCACATAAATCCTATAATGCAGGCGGAAAAGAAGCTTTGATAAATGGTATTTCTGGTAGTAATAAAAGATATGGAGATAAGGAATGGTTAGGTTTTTGGGGTAAAGATCTTACCATAACTATAGATTTAGGATTTTCTTTAGAAGTAAACTCTATTGCGACTCGTTTTTATAATGCAAACGGACAGTGGATTTATGCTCCTAAAAAAATAGAAATTATTTTTGATGAAAATTTTTCTTCTAAAGAAACAATCAACTCATTTAATAACAATTTACTCGTTGAGTTCAAAAAACAATTTAAAAATAAAAAAGCTCGGTTTATTACATTAAAAATCCCTAATTATGGTCATATTCCTGAAGGAAAACAAGGTGCAGGAAATAAAGCTTGGACTTTTATTGACGAAATTGTTGTTGATTAATGTTATACTAAACTTCAAAAAAATCAATGGATTTTAACCCATTGCTCATAGTACATGACAAAACCAACTAAAACCCATGTAAAAAACTGATTATTATGTTTTTAAATTTAGACCTCACAGGTTTTTAAAACCTGTGAGGTCTTCAAAATTAAGTTATTGAAAAATATAGACTAATTTTTGTCACGTACTTAGCCCATTCCTATATAATTTTAACACGAAATCATTATCTATATAACTTTTTCATGTAAGAGCATACATAAACAAAAAAAGCTAAAAATATCTATAGACATTTTTAGCTTTTTAATTTATTATAAATATGAAAAAACATTAATTAGATTAATCTAAAAAACTTTTATTCTTAAATATTTTTTCTAGTGATTTTAAACCGCTACTATTAGCATCCATTTTCACACTTTTCATCATTTTCATAATAGCTGCAGGGTTCATATCGTTTCCTAATAATCGTACTATACCAACACCTATATCATTTGAATTAACAAAACCTATTATTTCATCAATAGCTTCTGGTTTTCCTAGATAATAAACAGTTCCTTTTCCTCTTTTATCATTAAACTTCATTAATGTTTTATAATCAGATTTCTTTAGAATAGTTTTAATTTTATTATTCTCTAACACTAACTCTTCTTCTGTAGCCTCTGCTTTAGGTAAGAAAGCTATATTAACTTTCTTTATACTTTTAAATGTATTCATATCTTCATCCGACATGTTTTCATTCATCTGAATTGGTAATGTACTTGTAGAAAAATCGAAAGTCATAAAATTTTCTTTATCCTGACTATCTACCAAGTACGTCTGTAACGATTCTTTTTTACACGAAAAAAATGTAAGTGTTAAAAGTAATATTGTAATAATCTGTAGTTTTTTCATATCTATATATTTTAAATAAAGCTGAGCCTTAATAAGCTCAACTTTATTATTTGTGTTTTAATTATTTCTTTTTATAGTCATTCGCAATCTTAGATAACTTATTTACATTTATTTCTCCTATTAAAGAAATAACTGTAGAAGACATCTCTTTTTTATCTCCATTTTTATCAGAACTCTTAACATACATTAAAACTTCACTAACTATTTCTTTATTTTTAGTCGATTTAATATAAATTTTAACTCTAGAGTCTTTATCCTTCACTCTCATTAACTGTGTAAGGTTCGATTTCTTAATTGCCGTATTTACCATACGCTCCATATCAGCAGCTATACTCATATTTTCCGTAGAAAAAACTTTTAATTCTTGTAATCCTTTTGCAGTATTAAAAATTTCCATATCCTCAGATTCTACATCTGAAAAATTTCTTAATAACTCAAAGGCATCTTTTGTTACAACTACAGAGGTAACATCATCTAAATCTTCTAATTTGTCAAATATTGTTTGACTAAATGCGGTATTAGCTGCAAATAATAAGGCTAATAATATAATTACTTTTTTCATGATCTTTAATTTTAAACTTGGGTTTACTTCGTTTACTTTTTTATTAATAATTTACTTTACTTAAAACTGTTTTTACAGTTTTATCATAAGTATCTAATTTGGCTACAGCTTCTGTTCCTTTATTTAAATTGTTAGAAACGGCATACAATGCATCATTTCCTTTATTTAAATTCGACGAAATCATTTGTAAAGCTTCTTTTACTTGCGCATAATATTTGAGCTGCTTCTCTCGTTTTTTCTCTTCATCATACGCTTGTTTTCCTAAATACATACTTACTAATAAAGTTAAAGATGCTGCTATTGTTAACCATTTTAAGTTCTTCTTTCTTGTTTTCTCAGGTTTTAACTTAATGATTTTAGTGCATGTTTCACTTTGATTTTCTTTAAAATACCCAAATAACATACCATACTCTTCTAAATGAGGGGCGATATTGCCAGATGTAAAATAATCTCTCAACGCTTTCTCTTCTTGTAAAGATGTTGTTGCTTCTAGGTATTTTTCTAGTAACTTTTCTATGTTAGCTAACTCCATAGTTATGTTTTTTAATTAATGCTTCTCTTATTGTTTTACGTGCTCTCGACAATGCTACTCGAACTGCGGTTGGTTTCATATCCAACACTTTACAAATTTCATCAAAGTTATACTGTTCTATATCTCTTAACTGAATAATTATTCGTTGTTGTTCAGGTAAATTTTCAATGAGCTTGTGTACTTGGTTTACACTGTCTTTATATTCTATCTTCTTATCTAATGACGTATCTTTTTCCTTATAATTACTATGAACCAAACTTAAATTATTGGCTTGTTTAGATTTTAATCGATCAAAACAATAATTCTTTGTCATTGTCATTGCGAAAGCTTCTACATTTTTATATGCTGCCAATTTTTCTTTATTTCTCCATAATTTAAAATAAAGCTCTTGTGTTGCATCTTCTGCTTCCTCACGAGATACCAATAAACGTTTTGCTAAACGAAAAACTTTATCTTTAAATGGTAAAACCGCTTTTATAAAATCTGATTGGTTCATGTTTGGTTACTTGATAATTAGTCTCTATTTCTCTTTTTAATCTATTAACTTTACACCATTACGACGACACTGTTCTTTTTTTGTTACATCAATATTTAAAATAAATACTATTTTTTATATAACTTGCGTTACATAGATATGTATATTCATAAATTAACGGCTAATTTATAAATATAATTTTCTTGTTTTTATATTAAATGTAGAAACAACATAAAATGGTACAATGATTGTGGGCTTTAGTGAATACTCTAAGAATAAAATTATGAAATTAACATCTCCAATAAAGAATCTTCTTTTTATAGTAATTATTGCTTCTTTATTTAATTGTAGTAAAGAAGAATTTGTTCCTGATAATATTGAGGTTCATGATTTTGTTTGGGGAAGTATGAACGCTTATTATAGATGGCAAGGTGAAATACCTGATTTATCTGACAGAAGTTTTTCTACTCGTGAGCAGTTGAATACCTATTTAATGGGCTTTGAAGATGAAAATACTTTATTACAAAGTTTATTATACAGACCTACTGAAATAGATAGTGTTTCATTTATTTCTGACGATTTTAATATCCTTGAAGAACAATTAAAAGGAAATATAGAAACTACCGGTATGGAATTTGAAATTGTAAATTTCGAAGATCGCTCTAACAATGTTTTTGGGTACGTTGAATTTGTACATCCAGGTTCTAATGCTGATACTAATGGAGTTACAAGAGGTATGATTTTTACAGAAGTAGATGGTACCACACTAACAGAAGATAACTTTAGAGGTTTGTTATTAAATAGCAGCAATACACCTAATTTCACCATAACATTAGCTGATAATTATAATAATGGAAACCCTGAAATTACAGTCCCTGCTCCTACTACTATTGATTTAACCTCTGAACCTTTAAATCCAAATCCTATTTTGATTGATAAGGTTTTTTTAGAAGGAGCTGATAAAATAGGTTATTTATTATATAATGAGTTTAATAGCGAATTTTTAAGTGAATTAAACGTTGTTTTTGCCAATTTTAGAGCTGAAGGTATTAGCGATTTAATTATTGATTTACGTTATACTTCTAATGGAACTATTGAAACAGTAGCCACTTTAGCTAGTTTAATTTCTGGACAATTAAAAGATGAAGTTATTGCTTCTGAAGTATGGAATGAAAAAGTAAACTCTAATAGAATAACACAACTATTACAGAGTGTTGTTACTGATAAATTACCTAATGGAGATATTTTAAACTCATTAGCACTTACTAAAATTTA
>CALISK010000284.1 GCA_938041625.1 uncultured Tenacibaculum sp.
CCTGAACAGTTTGTGTTAAAAAAAGCAATGAAAGGAAAGTATCAATTGAAGGTTAAATACTACTCAAGTAGTCAGCAAAAAATATCAGGACCTACCTTTTTAAAAGTGACTACTTTTAAAAACTATGGAACTAAAAAGGAAATTAAAAAAACACAATTAATACGTTTAAAAGATGTGAATGAAATATTAGATATAGGTAATTTTTTCTTTGATTGATTTTAAGTTTTTTCTGTTTTACCTATAAAAAAACCGCTCTAATGAGCGGTTTTTATTGTTAGGCTTCCATGCAGTAGTTTCTTACACAATACCAAGCATAATCATATTCGTTACCACAATCAAAGTTACTTGTGCAATAAACACCTCTGAAGCCTCCATTAATAGATTTTCGCGTTTTTTTGTTTAATACTTCTCCTAAATTTAAAATGTTTTTTAACATGATTTTAAAATATTTGGTTAATAATTTTTTTAAGATAATTAATTAATATTTCTAATAATAAGAGAGAAAATTGTTTTCTTGAATTTGAAGCAGTTTTTTTTGAGTTTACAACATATTCTATTTATGTAGAGGGTAAAAAGAGAATTTATAGGGTCTATTTTTTATTTAAAAAAATAAAAAACTACTCGTTAGAGTAGTTTTAGTTTAATGTTTTTTCTTTAAAGTATTAGGCAGGTATACAACGATTATTTATACAATACCAAGCAAAAGGTTCAAAACGTGTTGCACAGTCAGAACGACGTCTACAATACACTACAAAACGACCATTTCCTAAAATTGATTTTTGTTCTTCTTTGTTTAAAGGTTTTCCTAAACTTGAAATGTTTTTTAACATGATTTAAAATATTGGTTAATAATTTATTAAGGTAGTTAAATAATGACTGTGAAAAAAAACTAAAGAATATACTTTTTGAATTTTAAGTAACTTTTCTTGAATTTAAATTTCAGAAAATTATTATATGTGATTTTGAAGGTATAAAAAAAGGATAACTCATTATTTCTTCCAGTTACCTAAGTAAAAGATATCATTAACTCATTCTCGTTTTTAGGAGAAAATATTTGCTAGTAGTTTTATTTAAAATCTAAAATCAAAAACATGTTAAGAAAACTCTTTTATCTCGTATTAGTTTGTAGTATATCATTATTACAAGCACAAGAAAAATTAATTTCAGGATTGGTTTCAGATACATCTGGAGCTTTACCAGGAGTATCAATTTTTGTAAAAGGTAATAATAAAGGAACGGAAACCGATTTTGATGGAAAGTATCAAATAAAAGCTGCTGTAGGAAATGTGTTAGTTTTTTCATTTATAGGTATGAAAAAAGTAGAAAAAATAGTAGAAGAATCTTCTGTTATTGATGTGTTGATGAAAGAAGATGCAGCAGTATTAGAAGAAATCGTTATTATGGGGCATGGAGTTCCAACAAGAAAACGAATAACTACTAGTTCATTAGCTAAAGTGAGTTATAATAGAGGTAGATATAGTAAAGAAGAGAGTAGAGAGTCTTATTCAAAAATAAATGAAAACACATTTAAAAGAGTAGGAAATAACCCACTATCTACTTTTTCTATAGATGTAGATAAGGCTTCTTATAGTAATATTAGAAGAATGATTAATAACGGAACAGAAATAGAAACTGATGCTGTTAAAATAGAAGAAATGGTTAATTATTTCGATTATGAATACCCACAACCAAAAGGTAAACATCCATTTTCAATTCATACAGAAGTAATTAAAACACCTTGGAATAAAGAAACTACCTTGGTTAAAATTGGATTACAAGGTAAAGAGATACAACAAGAAAATTTACCAGCATCAAATCTTACATTTTTAATAGATGTTTCGGGTTCTATGGATTCAGAAAATAAATTAGATTTATTAAAAAAAGCGTTTAAATTATTAGTAAATCAACTAAGAGAAAAAGATAGAGTTTCAATTGTGGTATATGCAGGAGCTGCTGGTGTTGTTTTAGAGCCAACATCTGGGAATAAAAAAGAAGAGATTATTACAGCATTAGAAAATCTACAAGCAGGAGGTTCTACAGCAGGTGGAGAAGGAATAGAATTAGCATATCAATTAGCTGAAAAAAACTTCAAAAGAAAAGGAAACAATAGAGTGATTTTAGCTACAGATGGAGATTTTAATGTAGGAAGAAGTTCTAATAAGGATATGGAGGAATTAATAGAAGAGAAAAGAAAATCAGGAGTGTATTTATCAGTATTAGGGTTTGGTTATGGGAATTATCAAGACGATAAATTAGAAACACTTGCTGATAAAGGAAATGGGAATCATGCATATATAGATACTATGCAAGAAGCTCAAAAAGTTTTTGGGAAAGAATTTGGAGGCACATTACATACCATTGCTAAAGATGTGAAAATTCAAGTTGAATTTAATCCTAAAAAAGTACAAGCATATCGTTTAATAGGATATGAAAATAGATTGTTAGAAGATGAAGATTTTATAGATGATACTAAAGATGCAGGAGAACTAGGAAGTGGACATAATGTTACGGCTTTATATGAAATTATTCCTGTAGGTATAGAAAGCAAATTTTTAAAACAAATACCTAATTTAAAATATACAAAGAGTGTATCATCAGATTCATATTCAAAAGAATTATTAACTGTTAAGTTTAGATATAAAAAACCTAATAAAAATAAAAGTAAAGAAATTATAAAAGTAGTGAACGACATAGTTTCTAAAGGGTCTAAAGATATGAATTTTACATCTGCGGTTGTAATGTTTGGAATGCATTTGAGAAATTCAAAATACAAAAATGATACTACTCTTAAAAAAGTAATAACGTTAGCAAGTAAAGGAAAAGGAAATGATGATGAAGGATATAGAGGTGAGTTTGTAAGATTGGTAAAAACATATAAAAATACAATAGAATAAGTTTACTCAACCAAAAGGAGTGTTTACTCAATAGTGGTTTTATTATAAATAATTAGGACGTAAATTTATTATAAATTAAAAGTTGTTATATAGCAGAATTACATTAGTTTTTAGATGATAGAATGATGATGATGAGGATTGTTTTGGGGATTGTAAAATTGATTAGGTCATCAATTTTACAAATAAAAAAAACACCGCGAAAGCGGTGTTTTTTAGTTGTTTTTATTTTAAAATTTATTGTTATTACATTTCCATAGAATGGTACACGTTATTTACATCGTCTTCTTCCTCTAAGCGTTCTAATAACTTTTCAACATCTGCTTGTTGTTCTTCATTCAATTTTGCTGTAGTTGTAGGAATTCTTTCAAACTCTGAAGATAAAATTTCAATAGTATTATCTTCTAAGTATTTTTGAATAGATCCATTTTGTTCAAAAGGAGCATAAATTAAAACACCATCTTCATCTTTAAAAACCTCTTCAACTTCAAATTCAATCATTTCTAATTCGAATTCTTCTAAATCCATTTTTAAAGATTCTTCACTAATTCTAAAATTACAAACATGATCGAACATAAAAACTACAGAACCTGAAGTTCCTAAATTTCCATTACACTTATTAAAAGCAGCTCTAACATTAGCAACCGTTCTATTATTATTATCAGTAGCAGTTTCTACAACAATAGCAATACCATGAGGAGCGTATCCTTCAAAAAGAGTTTCTTTATAGTTTGCAGTATCTTTGTCAGAAGCTTTTTTTACAGCTCTTTCAATGTTGTCTTTAGGCATGTTAGCAGCTTTCGCATTTTGAATAACTGCACGTAAACGAGAATTTGTTTCGGGATTAGGTCCACCTTCTTTTACAGCCATTACAATGTCTTTACCTATTCTGGTAAAAGTTTTAGCCATTGCAGACCATCGTTTCATTTTTCTTGCTTTCCTAAATTCAAATGCTCTACCCATTTCTTACTGTAATTATATTTAAAAGAAAGCAAATGTAAAAATTAGAAAGTATTTTTACAATTATTTTACTACTTCAACTCATACTTACTTTGTAAAAACATTTGAAATTTAAAATAAGAAGACCTTGTTTCTTAAAATATTAACATATTGATGCTTTTTTTAACATAAAAAAGAACAACAAGGAGTGAAATTATATGATGTATAAAACTAGTTGTAGTTTAATCTTTTTTTTTAGGTTTTAAAGCTACTTAATTATAAAATCAATGATCTTTTTGTTAAATAATTAAGTTTTTGAGGTACAGATTATTGGTTGTGTTTTTGCTGCTGAAATAATTAGGAAATGTAAAAAAATATTATTTCATTTGTGCCCGTAAAAGTTGAGTACAAAAATAAGTGACTTAAAATATAAATATGGGTCACATCTCAAGTAAATGTTATTTAAATTAAATTTAATAGAATGAAAATTTTAAAGTTTATTATTCCTGTAATTTTTTTATGTTTTGTAAATACATATGAAGCTGCAGCTCAAGAAACTAAAAAAGAAATAAATAATTTAGAAGAAGAGATTCGCGCTAATGAAGAAATGTTAGTTAGTGGAGTGGAAGGTTTAGAAAGAATTAAAAAAAGATTTGAAAAAAAGGCAGGAGAGAAGAAGAATACGAGAAAAGAAATAGAAAGAAAACGTAAGATTTTTCGTAACGTAGAAGCTAGATTGGCAACTTTAGATAAAGAAATAAAGAAACAAAAAAAGAAATTAGTTAAACTTCAAGAAAAATTAAACGATGAAGAAGCTAAAAGTGAGACTAAAACTGTAGTTAAAACTGAAAGTGAAACAAAAGAAGAAAAAACTTCGTTTGTTAATAATGAAGAAGAATTAGCTGAGCGTCAAGAAAGATTAAAGAAAGCAAGAGAGAAGTTAGATAGAGAAAGAAAAGAAAGAGAAGCTAAATATCTTAAAGAACAAGAAGAATTGTTAAAAGAAGCTGAAAAATTAAATCAGCTAGATAATGAGATAAAAGTTGAAAAAGAAAAAATTGACAAGCAAAAAGAAGCTATTAGAAATAAAAAAATAGCAGAAAATAGAGAGAAAATTAATGAGTTAGAAGATGATATTATTGTTAATGAAGAAATCTTAATTAGTGGTGAAGAAGGATTGAAAAGAGCGCAAACTAAATTAGATGAGGTTAAAGCTGACTCAAACTCAACGCAAAAATCAATTACTAGAAAACAATCTATTGTTGCTAAAATTCAGAAAAGATTAGATAAAATTAAAGCTGAAATTCAAGAAAAGAAGAATGCTATTTATAAATTAAAAAACCCTTCTTAAGGATTTAAATTTATAATAGAATATAAAATAGAAAACACCATCATTGATGGTGTTTTTTTTATGCTCTCTTATTTCTATTACTATCTTTTTTAATTAATATTTTTAGTATAACCAATAAGTCTAAAATGATAACCTTTAAATTTATTAGACGTATTATAATACATATTTGTTTTTAAAGGTATAAAAGAGAATATTCCATAATCACCTTCTTTAAATTGTTCAGTATCCCCTGATTTAATATAAAGTTCTATAGCATTTTTGTAATCAAATGTTTTCTTAGAGTCTGTAATAAAAATTGCATCTGGTATACAAGGTTTACATAAAACTCTAGGAGGACAATAGCATGCTCTTATTTTTTGAATGTAGCCTTTAATGTTGTATCAACTATCTGTTAGTTTTTCTAATTCATGAAACCGTTTTACAGAAATTAATTTACATTCATTAAAATGCGAATAATAACTCTTTTTTGTTAGTGTTTTACAAGAATAGCAAACTACTAACAAAAAAAGAATTATATAATATTTATTTTTTAATAAAAGCAACACGTCTATTATTTGCTTTTTCTAAAGCGTTACTATTACTGTTTAAAGGTTCACTTTCTCCTTTACCATTAGTAGATAATCTTTCGGCTTTTATGCCTTTTTCTACAATAGCATTTTTAACAGCTTCTGCTCGTTCTTTAGAAAGTTTTAAGTTGGTAGTATTGTCTCCATCAGAATCTGTGTGGCCAATAATTTCAAAATTCCAATCAGATTTTTCATTCATCACTGAAACAATTTTATTGATTATGCCCATAGACTGTGGTTGAATAATAGATTTACCAGAGGCAAATAAAATTCCATTAGTTACATATTTACCATCCGCTATAATACGTTTATACATTTGTCCACCACCATGTGCGATACGTATGTTTTTTATAGCAGATTTTTGTTTTTTACCTACAGTATTTAATTGAATTGCAAATTTTTCAATAGGAATTTTAAAATTAGGGAGGTTAGAAATACGATAACCATCATAATATATTTTTAATTTTTTCTTATAGTAAGATATAGAAATATGGTGCCAAGTATTTGTAGTTCCTAATGGAACTTCTTCGAATTTAAAATTAGTGTTATTACCTTCACGAACCCTTCCTGATATTCCTGTATTTTCAATGTAAATTTCAATTTCACTCATACCAATGTAAAAACTTTCATTTCTAAATGAAATATTATATTTATCATAGTGATTACTTTTAGAAAAATCATTTACGTATACGTCAAACTCTATAGTAAATTCATCTGAAAGATAGTTTTTACTATTAAAAAGTGGCGTAATACGATTATAATCATCACTTGTAGAGAGTATTATTTTTTCTTCTCCTAATTTAGCAACTTCAACACCGCCTCTTAATAAATCCCATTTAGAAGGAAATTCACCTATTTCCTCATACTTTAAGTCATCGTAAAAAATAACTTTCTCTCCAGGTATAAATTTAAAAGTTCTATATAATTCTTCAGATGAATTCTTCTTTTTGGAAGTGGAATTGTTAGTAGTTGTTTTAACCTTTTTATTTTCATTTGAAGGTTTTGTAGTTCTCTTAGTTTGTTTGTCAGGATTAGAGGTTTTTTTCTTTTTCTTATTTAAAACATCATCCATTTTTTTATCTGCTTTTTTAATAACAGCATCTTCAGCTTTCTTCTTCAATTTTTTCCAGAACTGAGCTTCTATTGTAGGACTAAAAAATAGAGACAGAATTAATAAGAGATATAATTTTTTTTGTAATTTCATTATTTCTAGTTTTAAATAAGGTAAATTTAAGTACGTGCAATTTTTATTTTAATGTGTTTACTTTAAGTGTACTAAAAATCTCTTTTAATTTTTTTATAGAAACATCTTTGCCTTCAAGTGTAATCAGAAAACGATTATTAACAATCGTTTTTAATTCTGTAAATTCAATATTTCCATAATTGTCTTTCATAACTTCTTCAATAGCTTTTAATCCATTAATGTTAATGGATTTACTATATCCACCTCTATCATTTTCTTTTTCAAAATCTACAGACATATTTAATTTTTGCATATTTATTAGAGCACTTCCTGTTTCTCCTGCACCATCCAATATGGTTACCTTTATTCTTTCGTTTTCATTCTTATAAGTAGCATCAGCAGTAGCTAAATCAGGAAAAATAGCATTCCCAATAGAAAATTCGGTTCTTCTTAAATCGATTAAAGATTCTGGAAATAAATTTTTTAAAACCTCTTTAGAAATAGGAGGTGTTTTTAATAATTTATCAGTTTCTTCTTCCATTTTTTCTGCTTCATCGGCTATTTTCTTTAAATTAGAAAAGCCATCAATAGCTTTATTTAAATCTGATTTTTCTTTAGAGTTTCCACAAGAGTATAGCAATGCTAAACAAGCAATAATAGATAATAACTTAGTGTTCATTTGGTGTTTTTTACACTAATTTAAGCTAGAAAATAAGTTAATGTTGGTTAATTATTGAATTTGGAAGTATAACTTTTGAATTTACTCACTTTTTTTTTGAAAATAGCCTAAAGACTTTTTAGAAAATGGATTAAAGATTCTTTTTTACCTTTAGAAACAGTAAGTGTAATATTATTTAAAAGTATTATTTCATCATTTTTTTTATGATAACGTTTTATACATTTTAAGTTGATTAAGAATTTTTGATGTATTCTAAAAAAAAGATACGGAGTTAATTTTTCTTCAAAAGACTTTAAAGATTTAGAAACCAATATTTTTTCTCCATTTTTTGTAAAAACAGTGGTGTAACTATTGTCAGATTCTGCATAAATAATGTCATCAATAGTAACTACATGTATGTTTTCTGAGTTAGATAAAATGATTTTTTTGTTATTCGAAATATGGTTGTGATATAGCGTACTAATTTTTTCAAGATAGTTAGTATTACTGTTTTCCTTGATTACTTTACGAATTGCGTTTATTATTTCTGTTGGGGTAAAAGGTTTTAAAACAAAATCTAAAGCACTAAACTTAAAAGCTTCAATAGCATATTTACTATATGAAGTTATAAAAATGATTTTAAAATTAGGACTAGGAAATGATTTAAGGATTTCAAAACCTTCACCATCATCCAAATTCACATCTAAAAAAATAACATCTGGATTTGTGTTTTTTATCAATTGAATTCCATTACTAATAGAAGAAGCATTTCCTTTAAAACTTATTTCAGAAAAGTTTTCTGAAATAATGTTAGCTATAATCTTTACAGTATTTTGATCATCTTCTATAATAACATACTTCATTACATATCTTGTTTTTTAGGAAAGGTAAGAAGCACAGTTGTTCCATTAATATCAGATTCAACTTGATATTTTACAGTATAATTATGTGTTTTTTGGAGGTTTTTAATTCGTTCAGTTATTACATTAGAACTAGATTTTTTTTCTAGTAAATGATTATTGTTCTTTGTT
Source organism: uncultured Tenacibaculum sp. (assembly GCA_938041625.1). Lineage (GTDB taxonomy): Bacteria > Bacteroidota > Bacteroidia > Flavobacteriales > Flavobacteriaceae > Polaribacter. Next base: position 8,620 of record CALISK010000284.1, read on the forward strand.
TCAAACCCTTTTCCATTATCAAAAATAATAACTTCAATAACCTCTTTTTTATTGTTGTAATTCACAGAAACTTTTCCGTTTTCTATATTTTTTATTCCATGTTGTATTGCATTTTCTATATAAGGTTGAATAAACATAGGAGGAATTAAAAAATCCGATATGCCTTCAGCTACCTCTAAAGAAAATTTTACATTATTTTCAAAATTAGCATGCTGTAATTTTAAGTAAGCATTCATGGCTTCTGCATCTTCATTAATTGTAATGAAATTAGTAGAAGAATTATCAAAGATAGATCGCATTAATTTGCTGTAATTTCCTAAATAGTTTAAAGATTCTTCTTTTTTATTTAAATAAATAAATGATTGAATATTATTTAATGAATGAAATAAAAAATGTGGATTTAATTGCGTTTGTAGTAATTTGTGTTTTAATGAAGCTTGTTGTAAATATTGTTTTGTTTTTTGATTTTTAAACCATAAAAAAGCTAAACTACCTAGTAAAAAGATAGCTAAAGCAGCGCCAATAAGTAAATTTCTTTGATTATGAATTTTACTTTCTTGAAGCTCATTTTTTGTATTTAATAAATTAATTTGTTGTTCTTTTTTTTCCGATTCATACCTTTCGGTAATATCAGCTACTTTTTCTTTTTGTTTAGCGTTATTTAAAGAGTCTTTAATTTTATCTTTTAATTCGGTAAAATGTATCGCTTTTTTATAGTTATTAAGACCTAAATGAGCATTTTTTAAATTGTTGTAAATATAGCTTTTTAATAAACCTTTAGCATTTGGTAAAGCACTATCTAAATATGGAATTGCTTTTTTATATTGTTCGTTCTTTAAATAAGCATACCCTAAATTATTATAAGGTAATGATAAATATGCGCTATGACTTAATTCTTTTTTTAACGAAATAGCCTTTTTACCATAAAAAACAGCTTTTTCAAAACTGGGATTATCACTTGTGTAATAATCTGATAAATTATTATAAATAATAGATAAGGCTCTTTTAGAGTTATATTTTTTAGCCAATTTTTCAGCTTTTAAAATACCACTTTCAAATTTTTTAAATAGTTTTTGTTGTTTGTATATAGCAGTTAAATTAATGAGAACTTGAAGTTGCAGAGGATTATCTTCATGAATGAAACCGATTGCTTTTTCTAAATACTTTTGTGCGTTTTTAAAATTTTCTAAACGGGCATTTATAACTCCAATATTTGTGTATGTATTTGCTAATAATTTTTTGTTACCAGCTTCTTTAGTAATTTTAGCAGCTTTTACATACAGTTCTAAAGCTTTTTCAAAGTTTTGTTTTTTGTATTCTATAGTTGCTAAATTATGCCATGTTTGCCCTTTAAGATGTAAAGGAATAATTGTAGTTGTATTAAAATTCAACTTTAAAATTGAGTCAGCTTCTTTAAACTTATTAGAAAGTAAATATAGGCTACCATATTGTAAATACGTTTTAGCAATTAAAGAATCATTATTTATTTTTGTAGCTAAATGGAGTCCTTTTTTAATATATAAAAAAGAGCTGTCTGCATTTTTTTGAGACAACTCTTTAGATTTTTTTATATAGTTTTCTATAAGATGTATCTCTTTGTTTTGAGATTGAATAGATATACTTAGAAATAAAAATAAATAAAATAGAGGTTGTAGTAGTTTCATAAAAGTTATTTATACTTGTATAACCCCTAAATTAAAAGGTTTTTCGATAGGTGCGTGGTTAGCGGCTTCAATTCCCATAGAAACCCATTTTCTTGTATCTAATGGATTAATTACAGCATCTGTCCAAATTCTAGAAGCAGCATAGTATGGAGAAATTTGTTCGTCGTAACGAGATTTAATTTTATCAAAAAGTTCAGCCTCTTTTTCTTTGGTAATTTCTTCTCCTTTTTTCTTTAAAGAAGCTGTTTCTATTTGTAATAAAACTTTAGCAGCAGAATTACCACTCATTACAGCCAATTCAGCACTTGGCCAAGCAGCAATTAAACGAGGATCGTATGCTTTACCACACATTGCATAATTTCCGGCACCATAAGAGTTACCAATAATAATAGTAAATTTAGGAACAACAGAATTGCTTACTGCATTTACCATTTTAGCACCATCTTTAATAATACCTCCGTGTTCAGATTTACTTCCTACCATAAATCCTGTTACATCTTGTAAAAAAACTAAAGGAATTTTTTTCTGATTACAATTTGCAATAAAGCGAGTCGCTTTATCGGCAGAATCGTTATAAATTACACCACCAAATTGCATTTCTCCTTTTTTAGTTTTTACTAATTTTCTTTGATTAGCAACAATACCAACAGCCCATCCATCTATTCGTGCATATCCTGTAATAATAGTTTGACCGTACCCTGCTTTATATTCTTCAAAATCAGAATCATCTACAATACGTTTTATGATTTCATTCATATCATATTGCTCATTTCTTGCTTTAGGTAAAATTCCAAAAATATCATCTTGATTTTCTTTCGGTTCTTTAGATTCTTTTCTATTGAACCCAGCTTTGTCAAAATCACCAATTTTATCAACGATATTTTTAATGGTATCTAAAGCATCTTTATCATCTTTAGCTTTATAATCGGTTACACCAGATATTTCACAATGAGTAGTTGCACCCCCTAAAGTTTCATTATCTATAGATTCTCCAATTGCAGCCTTTACTAAATAACTACCTGCTAAGAAGATACTTCCTGTTTTATCAACAATTAAAGCTTCGTCGCTCATAATAGGTAAATAGGCACCACCAGCAACACAGCTACCCATAACAGCAGCAATTTGGGTAATACCCATACTACTCATTATAGCATTGTTTCTAAAAATTCTTCCAAAGTGTTCTTTGTCAGGGAAAATTTCATCTTGTAATGGTAAATAAACTCCTGCAGAATCTACTAAATAGATAATAGGTAATTTATTTTCTATAGCAATTTCTTGCGCTCTTAAATTCTTTTTACCAGTAATAGGAAACCAAGCACCTGCTTTTACAGTAGCATCATTGGCAACAACAATACATTGTTTACCTTTTACATATCCTATTTTTATAACAACACCTCCAGAAGGACATCCACCATGTTCTTTGTACATACCTTCACCTGCAAAAGCACCAATTTCAATAGAGTTAGCATTGTCATCAAGTAAATAATCTATTCGTTCACGAGCAGTCATTTTACCTTTAGCATGATGTTTTTCTATTCGTTTTTCACCTCCGCCTAATTTAACTTTAGCGAATCGTTGTCTTAAATCAGAAACTAATAATTTATTATGATCTTCGTTTTTATTGAAGTTGATGTCCATGAGTTGTGTTTGTTTTGCAGCTGCTAAAATACTAAAATAGCATGAGTTTTTTAAGGATACAAAAAAGTTGCATTACTTTATTTGTGTTTTATTAATAAATATTTAAAAAAAAGACTGATTATCATTGTATTGTGGAATTA
>CALISK010000285.1 GCA_938041625.1 uncultured Tenacibaculum sp.
CAACAAATAATTCTTTAAATGCGAATGGAGTAGGCGAACCAGGAGGTTGGTCTTTAGCAGAAACAAATGTAGGACAATTGGCATTTTATTTACAAGATGAATGGGAAGTTAATGATAATTTTAAAGTAACATATGGTGTGCGTTTTGACAAGCCATTGTTCTTTGATACAAAAGAAAAAATAAAAGAAAGCATAGATAGAAAAGGTACTTATCAGCCTCAAAATATTTATTTTGATCCAGAAACAAATCAACCAACAAGTATTAGTTCTTTAGATTTACCCTCTAACGAGTGGTTAATATCTCCAAGATTTGGTTTTAATTGGGATGTGAATGGAGAAAATAAATTACAAGTAAGAGGGGGAACAGGATTGTTTACTGGTCGTTTACCTTTTGTATGGTTAGGAAATCAAGTACAAGGAGTAGATTTTTTCTTCTATCAAACAGTTGATAAAGAATTTAAATTTCCACAAGTATGGAGAACTAATTTAGGGTTAGATTATAAATTTGATAATGGTTTTATTATAACTACAGATGTTGCATATACGAGAGATATAAACGGAGCTCATGTTCAGAATTGGGCATTAAAAGCACCTACTTCAAATTTAAATGCACCAGGTGATACAAGAGCTATTTATGCAAATGCAGATAAATCCTTAAATCAATTTGGGGGAGTAACTAATGCATATGTGTTTACTAATTCAGATAAAGGAAGAACTATAAATGCTTCTTTGAAGATAGAGAAATCATTTGAAAATGGAGTATATGCAAATTTAGCCTACAGTTATCTAAATTCTAAAGATGTAAATTCAATAGAAGCAGAAATTACAGGGGATGCTTTTACTTTTAATCCTGTGAATGGGAATGCGAATAACGATGTTTTAGCTTTCTCGAGATATGGAGACACACATAGAGTTATAGGGGTTGCTTCCAAGAAATTTAATTATGGGGCAGGTAAATATGCTACAACTATTTCTACCTTTTTTGAGTATGCAAAAGGAGGAAGGTTTAATTATACTTATGCAGGAGATTTAAATAATGATGGATCTAGAGTTAATGATTTGTTATATGTACCTACATCTGGAGAATTAAGTGCAATGCAATTTAGTGGAGTAGGACAAGCTCAAGCTTTTGAGGACTATATAGTACAAGATGAATATTTAAATAGTAGAAGAGGACAATATGTAGAGCGTTATGGGGCTCTTGCTCCTTGGAGAAGTCGTTGGGATATCAAGTTGTTACAAGACTTTAACTTTAAAGTATCAAAAGATAAACAAAATACAATTCAATTAAGTGTAGATATTTTAAATGTGGGTAACCTTATTAATTCTGAATGGGGAGTTGTGCAACAACCAAACAATGTACAGCCATTAGGTGTTAATGTAGATGCAGTTACTAATACTCCAACTTATACATTTAATTCTAATTTAACAGAAACTTTTGGAGCGGATAGTAGTTTAAATTCTCGTTGGCAAATGCAATTAGGTCTACGTTATATTTTTTAATGCGTATTTAAATAATAACAAAATAAAAAAGCTGTAATTTTAATTACAGCTTTTTTTTATTAATTAACATCAGGAAAAACAGTGTTTTTCCTGATGTTAAATTAAAATAACAATCTCATATTTGTGTTAACATACTTATTTTAAAACTTTTATATAATTTTTAGGGGATTATAGATTATATAAAAAATCTCTGACTTTTTAGTTATAAGAAGTCAGAGTTTCTTTTTTATAAAACTATTTCTTGATTCCTAATAATGTCATCAAAGGTTTCTCTTTTTCTAATTAAATAATCCTTTCCTTCATGAATCATAACTTCTGCAGGTCTATATCTAGAATTATAATTTGAGGCCATTGAAAAACAATACGCGCCAGCATTATGGAAGCATAAAATATCGTCTTCATTTATTTCATTAATTCTTCTATTAGTTCCAAAAGTATCAGTTTCACAAATGTAACCTACAATACTGTAAAAACGTTCACGTCCTTTCGGGTTAGATATATTCTCTATACGATGATATGAATTATAAAACATAGGTCTTATTAAATGATTTAAACCACTGTCTATACCAGCAAATACAGTAGATGTAGTTTGTTTAATAACATTAACAGTTGCTAAAAAACGACCCGCTTCACTTACTAAAAATTTACCTGGTTCAAACATTAAAGTTAAATCTCTACCATATTCTTTACAAAAATCATTAAACCTTTTAGATAAATGTTTACCAAGGTCTTCTATATTAGTAGAAATATCTCCTTCTCTATAAGGAACTTTAAAACCACTACCGAAATCGATAAATTCAATTCTTTTAAATTGTTTTGCAGTATCAAATAATATTTCTGTTGCCATTAAAAAAGTGTCAATATCTAAAATATCAGAACCTGTATGCATATGAATACCATTAATATGCATGCCTGTATTTTCTACCACTCTTTTTATATGTGGTACTTGGTGTATTGATATTCCAAATTTTGAATCAATATGTCCTACAGAAATTTTAGAATTTCCACCAGCCATAACATGGGGGTTAATTCGTATACAAACTGGAATATTTGGATGTTTTTGACCAAAAAGCTCTAGAATAGATAAATTATCTATATTTATTTGAACTCCTAACTTGGCAACATCCTCTATTTCTTTTAAAGAAACACCATTAGGTGTATATATAATATTTTTAGGTTCGAACCCAGCTATTAATCCTAATCTAACCTCTTGTATAGAAACCGTATCTAAACCACTACCTAATTGATTGAAAACTTTTAAAATGTTTGCATTAGATAATGCTTTAACTGCATAGTTAATTTTAACATTTTTTACCTTAGAAAAAGATTTTATGATACGTTTATATTGATTTTTAATTTTTTCTGTATCATATACGTATAATGGGCTATCATATTTTTTTGCTAAATCTAAGAGTAAATTATTATCCATTTTAATTCTTTTTTAAAATTCAAAAGTATAGATAAGGATAGTAAAAAAAAAATAGCATTTAAGAATATAACACAATGTTTTTTTTATGTGAAATATTATACTTTTTAATAAACTATAAATTTTTTGATAAAAAGGAAATTTTTTAAATAAAAATTGAGGATAATAATTTTATAAAAAGCTATTGTAATCTAAATAAAAAATAGTGGTTTATTTAGGAATCCCCATTTCAGTTCTTGATTTCCCTGTTTTATTTTCCAATTTGGTAACTAATTCTTGAAACCCGATTAAATGTATATGCGCTTTAATATTTTTATTAGAGCTTACAATTTTTAACTCTAAACTTACTTTTCCAAATGATAAATCTTTAATCTCATTCCATTTTATTTCTTTTTGTTTTCCAAAAATAGAAGTTTCTGTAATTCCTATATCTGTTATTTTAATATTAGAAATAGAACCTTTAGCAAATAGAAGTATTCCTGTAATCAATACTATTATGCTTGTGATAGAAGCTAGAACGGAATCATTTTCATTAGCAAAAAAAAAGCAAAAATAAGTAGACTAATTCCGCTTATTATAGTGAAAACACCAATAAATGAATAAAATTTAGGCAGTTGTAAAATTATATCTCCAAGTTCATCTTTTTTTGATTTCTTTTTAGAAACTTTATAAAGGAAAGTCATAATAATTGATACTATTACTAAGGGTAAAACACTTTTTAGAATCACAATTATTTCTGTTTTCTCAATCTATTAGATGTTAAATTGAGGATGAAAAACTACATTATTTAATAGTATTTTAACTTTTTAGTGTTAAAATGAAAAATAAATAAATAAAAAACTTGTGCGGATAGAATAAAAAGCTATATATTTGCAGCTAATTAAAATTGATAGGGAGTGTTTTTCATTCATTTGATTTTAATAGGAGGTTAATTAAGGACTCCGGCTCTCGCCGGAGTTTTTTGGGCTTTAGGCCTCTCCTTATTTTTATAACCTTTATTTAAATTTTAGAGCTACTTTTTGAGTAATACCAACTATAACTTCAGAAGCTTTTAAAATAGATTCAACAGGAACATATTCGTAACGACCATGAAAGTTATGTCCGCCAGCAAAAATATTTGGGCATGGTAAACCTTTGTACGAAAGTTGAGAACCATCTGTACCACCTCTAATAGGTTTAATTAACGGTGTAATACCCATGTCTTTCATTACTTCTTCAGCAATATCGACAATATACATTACAGGTTCTACTTTTTCTCTCATATTAAAATACTGATCTTTAATTTCTACTTGAATAGCTTCTTTACCGATTTCAGTATTTACTTTATTAGCAGTAGCGATTATTAACTTTTTTCTTTCTTCAAATAAATTTAAATCATGATCTCGAATAATATATTTTAAAGTTGTTTGTTCAACTTTTCCTTCCATAGTATGTAAATGAAAGAAACCTTCATAACCACTTGTTGATTCTGGAACTTCATTAGCAGGTAATGCATTTATAAATTTACTTGCAATTGTCATTGAATTAACCATTTTACCTTTTGCATAACCAGGATGAACAATTTTTCCATTTATGGTAACTTCTGCACCAGCAGCATTAAAGTTTTCATATTCTAATTCTCCAATTTGACTACCATCCATGGTATATGCCCATTGAGCACCAAATTTTTCAACATCAAATAAATGAGCTCCTTTACCAACTTCTTCATCCGGAGTAAAACAAATACGAATTTTACCATGCTTTATTTCTGGATGTTGTACTAAATATTCCATTGCAGAAACAATTTCTGTAACACCAGCTTTATCATCAGCACCTAATAATGTAGTACCATCTGTAGTAATAATCGTTTGACCTTTATATTGTAGTAAATCTTCAAAATAAGAGGGAGATAACACAATATTTTCTTCTTTATTTAAAAGAATGTCTTTCCCATCATAGTTCTCATGAATTTGAGGCTTTACATTGGCTCCTGTAAAATCTGGGCTTGTATCTATATGCGCAACAAAACCAATAGTAGGTACTTCATAATCAATATTACTAGGAAGTGTCGCCATTAAATAACAATTATCATCTAATTCTACGTTTTTCATACCAATTTCATTCAGTTCTTTTTCTAACAAACGAGCTAAATTCCATTGTTTTTCAGTACTAGGAAAAGCTGGGTTATTAGGATCAGATTCTGTATCTATAGTTACGTATTTAATAAATCGATTGATAATATGTTGTTTGTTCATTTTTTTATTTTTATTATTCAAAAATAATAGTATTTAATTTAGAATTTCGGACTAAAAATTTATTGAGACAATTAGAAGGTATCACTATTTTAATTGTATGTTATGTATTAATTTAATTGCTTTACAAATACGCTCATTTACTAAAGAATCTCCATAAACCTCGGTTTTAATATGCATAAAACCAGTATTTGCATTACTGAAAACATTTAAAACATGATATTTAAATTTACCTTTTTTTCCTTTAGCTAAATTATAATAAGCTTCATTATTAATAAAAGTTGTTTTTTTAGACTTTACTTCTTCTAGTTTTAATTTTGCATTATCAGCTTTTACTTTATTAATGAATTCATCATTTATAGGGGTGGTATTTAAAACATAAGAAGCATCTATTAAAGTAGAATTAGTTAAACTTACAGTCGTATCTGCTGAATAAATGGAAGAAACGGCATCATCATAATACAGTTTAGTTTTCCAATTTTTAGGAATACTTATATCAAAATTCTTTTTATAATCTGTAACCTTTTCAAGATTTGAATAGCTAGAAGTTTGACAATCAAAATCCTTTGCTATAAGATTGCTGTTACAAGAGAATAATATACTAGTAATTATAGATAGTAAAATGATTTTTTTCATGATTATTTTTGTTCAAAATGGGCGATTAACAAATCTACAACATAGCTGTAAGATTCAATTCCTTTGGTTTGATTATTTGCTTTTAAGTAAGAGTTATATCCTTTTTTTAAATAAGGTTCTATTGGGTTTTCATATTTCTTCCAAAATAAATAATTGTCATATAGTTCTTTAGAAATACCTTTATGAACGGTTTTCTTTATAGTATTAAACAATTCTTTGTCTCTTTTTCTAATTTCTCGCATACAATATCTGTAAGCCATTCGGTATCCTGAATAGTTAAAGTAAATATCATCACTATAAATACAAGCTAAAAAACCAACAAAATTTGCGTCATTCTCTGCCGACCATCCGATTTGATGTGCTATTTCATGGCAAGCAGTTGCAGGAAAACCAGCTTTAGGTAACATGTAATTTACCTGAGCTTCACCAGTAATGGGGTTTAAATAACCAGCTGTACCATTGTAAGATTGAAAAAGACTTACGATAGAACTTTTAACAGAAGCATTTTTATAGGCTAATTGTGGATATGCTAATGCTAGTTTTTTATAAGCAGGTTTTGTTTTTTTATAAATTTCTGTACTACTATAAGGAACCTTAATTTTTAAAGTATCGTTTTTTGTAATTTTTAAATGTGTATTATTTAAAAGGGTAATAATTTTTTCTGTGACAGATATTAATTGCTCAGTAGTATATTTTGTTTGACTTAGATTTAAGTTTTCAGCCAAAGGTTTTCTGAAATAATTGAATGCCCAAAACCAATAAAAACAGCCGTATATAATGGATAGAAAAGCAATAAATTGAATTGATTTAGAAAAGAAGTTTTTAAATTTAGTTTTAAAAAGAGTAAAGATTTCATAGATAAATAAACCAATTAAAAAGAAGCCTAATAAATCTCCAAAAGAAAAAGGTATCCAGCCTAGAATAAATCTAAAAAATCTAGAGATGTAAGGATAAACTCCATTAGAATAATAACGTTCTATAAAATCGGTTTTTTTACTGATGTATTGAACAAAAATAATTTGTAAAGGCAATAAAATTGCTAGAATTACGTGTTTCTTATGTGGTTTCATTGTTTTCAAAAATAGAAACTAAAAACGTTATCAACAACTTAGTAACAATTTTGTTTACAATTTTTGTGCAAAAAGAAAATACGAAGAGTTACAATGAATATCAACCTAAAAAATTACTTTTGTCGTTATGGAGAAAACGCAAGGATTAAGGGGAGCGAGAGGTGATAGATCTCGTATCGTAAATTTAGAGAAAGGAAAACTGCCTCCTCAGGCAATTGATCTTGAAGAGGCGGTACTTGGAGCTATGATGACGGATAAAAAAGGGATAGATGATGTAATAGATATTTTGCATCCTGAAACATTTTATGATAAAAGACATCAAGAAATATATTCAGCTATTTATGCATTATTTCAAAACTCTGAACCCATAGATCTTTTAACTGTTTCTAATCAATTAAGAAAAGAAGCAAAGTTAGACATTGCAGGGGGAGATTTTTATATTATTGGATTAACTCAAAAGGTAGCTTCTTCTGCACATATTGAGTTTCACTCTCGAATCATTCTTCAAAAATATATACAGCGTAGGCTAATTACAATTTCATCTGAAATAATAGAGAATGCTTATGATGAAACTACGGATGTTTTTGATTTGTTAGATGATGCTGAAGGAAAGTTATTTGAAGTAACACAAGGAAACCTTAAAAAAGGAGCTGAAGTAGCAGAGAGTCTTGTACAACAGGCAATTACTAAAATACAAGAGATTTCTAATAAAGAAGGAATGAGTGGTTTGGCAACCGGTTTTACGAAATTAGATGCATTAACTTCTGGTTGGCAACCTTCCGATTTAATTATT
>CALISK010000286.1 GCA_938041625.1 uncultured Tenacibaculum sp.
CTAATTTTAAGAAATTTTGATACTGAATTAGCCAATGAATTAGGTTTAAGAAGTGGTAAAAAAAGAATATCAACACAGTTTGTAATAGATAAAAATGGTTTTGTTACAGATATTCAGATTAGAGCTCCACATCCTAGATTAAAAAAAGAAGCTAATAGAATTATTAAAAAGATTCCTAAATTTAAACCAGGATATCAAAATAATGAGCCGGCGAAAGTAAGATATACATTACCAATAAGTTTTTTGGTTGAATAAATCATGTTAGAATATAAAAATAGAAACTCAGTTATTTAATAACTGAGTTTTTTATTTTTGTTATATGAGTAGCACCAAGAATTTTTTTTCACATGAATCTACTTTTATAGATAATAATTGTAAGATAGGTAGGGGAACTAAAATATGGCATTTCAGTCATATTATGGAAGGAGCAATTATCGGAGACAACTGTAGTTTAGGACAGAATGTGGTTGTATCACCTAAAGTAATATTAGGGAATAATGTAAAGGTTCAGAATAATGTGTCTATTTATACAGGAGTAATATGCGAAGACGATGTTTTTTTAGGTCCATCTATGGTTTTTACAAATGTGACTAACCCTCGTAGTGTAATCAATAGACGAAATGAATTTAAATCAACATTTGTTAATAAAGGAGTTACAATAGGTGCTAATGCGACTATTATTTGCGGTATAACATTAGGTAATTATTGTTTTATAGGTGCTGGAGCAGTTGTAACTAAAGATGTTTTGCCTTATGCATTGGTTTTGGGAAATCCATCTAAGCAAGTAGGTTGGATTAGTGAATATGGATGCAAATTAATTTTTAATGATGAAGGATATGCTATTTGTTCTGAAAGTTTAGAGAGATATCAATTGAAAAAGAGCAATGTAGTGTTAAAAATTTTAGAATAAAGTGTTAATTTATTTTGGATAAGAAGATTAATCTTATATATTTGTCATGTGGTTATAAACCACTTTCTTTTTCTTTTTCATAGCAATTTTTCCCACTCATGTTTTTTGAGTGGGTTTTTTTTATCTCATAAAAAAGAAAACCATATACAATTAAATATTCTAAAAAAACAAACCAAAGATTCTCTTTCCATGGTGTGTTTGCATAAGCTTGGTAGCTTAAAATAACAACAAACGACCAAATTACAGGATAGCGATAATTTGTAAAAACAGATAAGATTATTAATGTAGCTATATACCAAGGATGCATTGTTGTTGTTGTAAAATAATAAAATGATAATGCTATTAACATAGAATTAGTTAAGCTTCTTATGGAGTTGTTTTTCTTAAAAAAAGTTACGATTAATAAAAAAGCAATTGTTAAAAGAGGTATTATTTTACCTATAACAGCAATTTCATTATAACCTCTAAACAAATACCCAACTTCTCTAAACAAATAGTAAAAACTAGCATTAAACTCAAAATTTCTAAACCATAAACCAACAGAATTAGCGTAGTTAGAAATTAATGTTTTTGAAAAGAAAGGAAGAAACAATACTAAAGTGAAAATAATAATAATGAGATAAAAGGTAATTAATTTTTTAAAGTTTTTCCATACGATTTTATCTTTATGTATTAAAAACCATTTTAAGAACAAAGGGAGGAAAATAAGAGGAATTAACTTTACACTAATAGAAAGAGCAAAAACAATTGCAGCAAGTACCCATTTTCTTTTTTGCAGCAAATATAAAGACCAAATTAAAAAAAATAACATTACAGTTTCAAAATGTAAATTACCTGTTAATTCTATAATTATAAAAGGATTTAATAAGTAAATAAAAATTAGGTTTTTATTTTTATTTATGTTTTTAAGAAGTTTAGAACCAAAATATAAAATCCCAACATCAGCAAAAATGATTAGAGATCTCATAACTATTGCCGCACCTAAAATAGATTTATTAGAAATAATTGAAGCAATAAAAAAACAAAGTTGATTAATGGGAGGGTAGTTGGTGTAATGACTTCCATTCATTATCCCCATACCTTTGTATAATTCTTCTGCTTGAGGAATAGGTAATTTACCTGAAGTTATAAAATTTTCAGGTAAATATAAATAAGGGTTTAACCCTTCGTAAATCATACGTCCATCCCAAATAAATCGATAAAAATCTTGAGAAAGATTAGGTATCGCTAATAAAAAAATGATTCGAAAAAGTACTGTAAATGCAACTAAATGTCTAAAAGGTAATGTGTTTTTTATAAAATAGTAATAACTAAAGAATAACAAAACCCATAAAACTAGTATTGAATTAAATTGAGTTCTTTCTACTTGGTAAGCAAAAAAGAAATACATAATACTAGATAAAACACCTAGAATTAATGTAGCATGTTTTTTTAAAAAATACATTTATGCTTTTGAAAAAATAGACTTAAAAAATACATAGCTAAAACCAATAAAAAGCATTAAATGAAAAGGAAATAAACCAAAATCACCGCCTTGATCTCCTACAACAAATGCGCTATATAAACCAAAAGCAAAATATAGAGCAAGAATACCTTCTATAATAACATTTAAAGAGATTTTTTTCTTTATATATTTATTATTCTTCCAATTGTCTTTAAATGTTTTTATATTGAATTTTGGGGTCCTTACAAACTCACTCTTCTTACCAATATGTCCCTCTATAACAGCAATTGTGTTGTGTAAAGAGAATCCCATTGCAATAGAAAAGAAAGTAAAAAAAGCACCAATATATTTTATGAAATTTTTAATACCACCGCCAAATGAATTTTTATACATAAACCAATAGCAAACAAAGAATATTAGTGTACTAGTAACAAAAAAGCTCATTACCCAGAAAAACATTTCTAAATGACCATATTTGTTTTTAATATATAATATTGGAATACTAAGAACTCCCATTAAAAA
>CALISK010000287.1 GCA_938041625.1 uncultured Tenacibaculum sp.
ATTTTACTTTCTTGTGAGTCAAAAGTATTTATAATTCCAAAGCCATCATTGTCAAGCGTATTCTTATCAATAGGTTTATCAAAAATAGTAGTAAATATAGTACCATTATAATTATTTAATTGCACGCCTGAAGTATTTGTAATAGTACCTTCTAGTTTAATTTTAGACAATGCTTTTAATGTATCAATTGGTTGCGAAATATCGACTCCATTTACTTTACTAATTCTTATATCTGGTTTAGGAATAGCTAGCTTCATAGCAGGATCACCAAAAAAATAAATAAAAAAACGTTGATTACTAGTAGTCTCATTTTTAGTTTTAATTAAGTTTTCGGAAATGGTATTGTCACTATTATCAAAATTTAAAACATACTTAGTGAGTTCTTTGTTAAAAGTTTCACCTAGAGAAATAAAAACATCTCTAGTAGTGGTAATCATACTAACAGCACCTCCGTTTGGATTTAAAAATAATTGTTCTCCTGCTGTATCTCTTAAAGGATTGTCGAATCTAGAAAATTCACATGTTACCGTTATAAAGAGCGGTAAAGTTTTAATATTATTAAATGATTGAATTTGTGGAATTTCTAAAATCCTTTCGGAAGCCAAACCGTCTTCACCACCATGCCCAAAATAATCGAAAACTAATGAGCCTTTTTCAATAGCATTTGTAATTGCGTTTTTTACATCAGGATAGCGCTCTCCACCAGAAGAATTTTCTTGTTTAAAAGCATCTGCGTAAATTTTATTAATATTAAATATTGGTTTGTATTTCTTTATACTATCAGCTACCTCTTCTAAACCAGATTGTAAACTTGTATCTGAAGAGTCATCTATATCATCAGCAACTAAAGTGATGGTGTTTCTCCAGTCACCAAAAGAATCAGTATTGTAATAACTTAAAATTTTTGTAATAACTTGATTGGCTTGTTGTACTGTTGTTACAGGTATTCTTCCTGAAGCAATATCTATATCATCAATCCCTTTCATTTCCCCATCATTATCATCAATCATTACAAAAAAATCATCAGTAACATAAGAAGAAACAAGGTCAAAACTTTCTCTAGCATGAAATGTTGGGATAATATTATTGTTATTTGCTATTCGGTCTTTAAAATCGTAAGAGGAATCCCCTAAAAAACAAACATATTTTAATTTTTTTGAACTAGAATTATCATTTAAATGTTTAATAAAATCACGTATACCAACAATATCTGGAGAACCTGAAGAAAACTCATTATATATTTGAAGTAAGTTAACAACCTTAGTCGTTAAATTATCATTGTTTTCATGATAACCTGTAAGTTTTTTAGCCTCGTTTAATAAAGTTTCTGTAGTTATAATTAAATACTCAATATCTGATAAACTATGCAAGTTTTGATTTTGTACCGTTTTATTTTGAATTTGAGTTGGTTTATAAAAATCGTTTTCATTTAATACTATATATTCTTTTAAATTTAGAGTGTTAGATTTAAATGAAAAGAAAGAAGTACTAACATCTTCATTTTCTATACTAATAGGGTTTAGTGAATTTGTAACATCCCAAATAGCAAAAATATTAGATGAGTTTTCTATGTTATAGTTTACTATTCCGGGATTTTTTGCTTCAGTAAAACTTCTAAAAGAAAATTGTTGATCATTAACAATTAATTTCTTTTTACCAATAACCTCTATATAATCTAAATAAGCTCTAGCAGATGGATTACCATTATTGTTATAGCTTAATTTTATATCTAAATTATTACTAGAAGTGTTTATTGTTCTTTGACTTTCCCCATAGCGTGCTAATCCAGAAGAAGTAGAGCTAAAAACAGGGGGGAAACTTATTGTAGGTAAATTATTCCCGTTACTACTTATGTTCATGTTAGAAGAAGTGCTTGATTGCGCAACAGCAGTAACTTTGATTTTAATATTAGAATTGGTAACTATATTATTAAAAGGAATTGAAAAAGTTTGCTCATTATTTGTGTTAAAATTTTCACCAAACCATTGTCTACCCACAGCTAAAAGGTTTATTTCTTCTTTTTCATAAAAAATAAAATCATCAAACTCATCAATTGTTAATGTTGAACTTCCAGTTATAGGTATCTTCTTATTAATTCTTTTTCCTGAAGTATCAGAAATAGATAGAAAATAGTAAGATTTATTTGAGTAAATATTTTGTATGTGGCTAGCAGTTTCATTTAATAAGTCAATATTCCAACTATGAGGACCTATTCCATAGAATAGAACATAATCGTCTTCATTAAATTTATTATCCTCTTCTCCTTTTACAAAAATAGCATTCTCTTGTATATCGTTATTTCTGAAAGTTGAAGCTAATTCAGGTAATAACCGACCACCATTACCATAAATTTTTAAATTCTTAGGATTGATATTATTTATATTTATTCCAAGTTCTTTTAGGAAGCTAGCATCAATTTTAAAAACACCAGTAGTGTCCACAGCAAACTTGTACCAAGTCCCATTAGCTAGTACTGAATTTCTATTTTGACTATAGCCAAATAAAATAAAAAATAAGAGGATAAAAAGTGACTTTTTTATCATATATTGTTCTAATATAGTGGAGCGTTATATTAAATAACGTTTTTTTTACAAGATTAATTATAATAAAGCGAAAAAACAATCGTTAACATTTAGTATTTGTAACATAATTTAATTTTGTTATATTTATAATTGTTATATATTTTAAATGTTGTAAATTGGCAGACCCTAAAAAAAGAAGTAAATACATGAAAAGTACACTAAAATTACTAGGTTTACTATTAATCTCCGCAGTTATATTATCTTCTTGTCAAAGTTCAAGAAGAAGTTCTAGTAAATCTAATTTAACAGGTTGGAATTTTAATGATCCCAGTTATGGTAATTATTTAAAAGGAGATTTTAAAGATGGAGAAGTACCGCAAGGTATGGTTCATATTGAAGGAGGAACTTTCACTATGGGATTGGTACAGGATGATGTAATGTTTGATTGGAATACAACTCCAAAACAAATGCATGTTCGTTCTTTTTATATGGATGAAGCTGAGGTTACAAATTCAGAATACAGTTTATTTATGCAGTACACTAAGGATGTATTTCCTCCTAGTGATCCTCAATTTAAGCATATATATCCTTCAATTTTACCTGATACATTAGTATGGAGAAAAGGTTTAGGTAATACAAATTTACTTTCTGAGAGTTATTTAAGACACCCTGCTTATTCAGATTACCCAGTAGTTGGAGTAACTTGGATACAAGCAAATCAATACTGTAAATGGAGAACCAATGCTGTTAACCTTAAAATATTAATGGATAAAGGTGTTATAACAAACATTTTTAAAGAAGATTCATTAGAGTTTAAAGGGAAAAACAATTTTGATACTGATGTTTATTTAACAGACCCTTATGTGTTATTTGATGGTGATTCTACTATTTATAAAAAAGGAATTCCAGTACCAAGAAAAAAAGGAGTGGCAAAACCTGAAAAAGGATCTTTTACAGGAAGACAAGTAACTTCTTCAGATGGTATTTTAGCTCAAAAATTTAGATTACCAA
The DNA here is from genome assembly GCA_938041625.1 of uncultured Tenacibaculum sp. Classification (GTDB taxonomy): domain Bacteria; phylum Bacteroidota; class Bacteroidia; order Flavobacteriales; family Flavobacteriaceae; genus Polaribacter. The sequence continues at coordinate 3,534 of CALISK010000287.1, forward strand.
CAGAAGTAGAATGGGAATATGCTGCTAAAGCAATATTTGAAAATAGAGAGTATAACAATATTAGAGGAAGAAAGAAATATTCGTGGACAGGTAAGTATACTAGAAATAGAAGTAGGTCTAGAAGAGGTGATCAATTAGCTAACTTTAAGCAAGGAAAAGGTAATTATAGTGGTATTGCAGGTTGGAGTAGTGATGGTGCAGATATACCAAATTCAGTAAGAAGTTATCCTGCTAATGCTTTTGGTTTATATGATATGTCTGGGAATGTTGCGGAATGGGTTTCTGATGTATATAGACCTATTGTAGATGCAGAGGCTAATGATTTTAATTATTTTAGAGGTAACATTTTTACAAAAAAATTAATAGATGCAGAAGGTAAAGTTGTAATCGTTGATGACAGTGAAGTTGAAATAGATACTTTAGTTAATGGTAAAATGACACCAAAAGATTTACCTGGTACTATAAAGTATATTCCAATTACTAAGGATGATACTTATATGAGAAGAAATTATTCTTTTGCTGATAATTCTGATTTAAATGATGGAGATCAGAAATCATCTAAAGAATTTGGTTTAGAAGAAGATCAATTAGAAAATACACCAAGAATGTATAACTCACCAATTCGACCAGAAAGTGAAAAAGATTCTTTAGGTAACATTACTAATAAGTTAAAATACGATAAAAAAACAAGAAGGACATTAATTAGTAATAAAACTAGAGTTTATAAAGGAGGATCTTGGGCAGATAGAGAATATTGGTTAGATCCTGCTCAGAGAAGATATTTTCCAGAATATATCTCTACTAATTACATTGGATTTAGATGTGCAACTGATAAAGTTGGACCAATGGTTAAAAATGAAAAGAAAACTGCTACACCTAGACAATAGTAATTACTATAACTAATAAGTAGTTTAAATATTATATAAATAAAACCTCGTTGATATCAACGAGGTTTTTTATTTTTACTAAATGAAGATTGAAAATTTATACTCATTATATTGTGATAGCTATCTTGTAGACACTGATACTAGAAAAATAAGAAAAAACACCATTTTTTTTGCTTTAAAAGGAGAAAACTTTAATGGGAATTTATATGCAGAAGAAGCTTTAAATAAAGGTGCTAAATATGCTATTGTAGATAAAATAGAATATCAAACGAATGATAATATAATAGTAGTAGAAAATGTTTTAAAAACATTGCAAGAACTGGCAAGTTATCATAGAAAACAGTTAAACATACCAATAATAGCTTTAACTGGAAGTAATGGTAAAACAACTACAAAAGAACTCATTAATGTTGTATTAAAACAAAAGTTTAAAACAACAGCAACAAAAGGAAATTTAAATAATCATATTGGAGTTCCTTTAACTTTATTATCAATGACTCCTGATACAGAGATAGGAATAGTAGAAATGGGAGCAAATCACCATAAAGAAATAGAGTTTTTGTCAAAGATAGCTGCACCTGATTATGGATATATTACAAATTTTGGAAAAGCACATTTAGAAGGCTTTGGATCTATTGAAGGTGTTATAGAAGCAAAAAGTGAGTTGTATGAGTTTCTAATTAGAAATAATGGAAATATATTTGTGAACCCTAAAGATGAAATTCAAGTTTCAAAAACTAGAAATTCGAATAAAATTTTGTTTTCTGAAGGAATTAATTTTTTAACTGCTGATCCATTTGTTTGTTTAAATTATGATGAATTTAAAATTCAAAGCAATTTAATCGGAAGTTATAACTTTAATAACATAGCGATAGCTATTACAATAGGAGAGTATTTTAAAGTTTTAAAGAGAGATATAAAGTCTGCTATAGAAAGTTATATCCCTGAAAATAATAGATCGCAAATAGTAGTAAAAGGATCGAATCAGATAATATTAGATGCATATAATGCTAATCCTACAAGTATGGAAGCGGCTTTAAAAAATTTCAAACAAATTAAAACTGAGAATAATAAAATAGTTATTCTAGGAGATATGTTTGAATTAGGTAATACTAGTGAGTTAGAACATCAAAATATAGCAAATTATGTAAATGAGTTACTGTTTGATAAAGTTATTTTAGTTGGAAATAATTTTTGTAAAGTAAATTTTGAAGGTGTGAAATTTAAAGATTTTGATGAGTTGAAAGAATATATTAAAAAAATTAATATTGAAAGAAGTACAATTTTAATAAAAGGCTCTAGAGGCATGGCTCTAGAGCGATTATTACAGTTTGTTAATTAATATTTTTTTTATGATATTCTAATAAATTATCTATTGGTCTTTGAATAATATCAGTAACATTTAAATCGTGTTTATTAGCTATTTTTTCTAATATCTCTCTAAAATAAAAAGCTATTGAACCTATAAAGAATATTGGAGTCTCACTATTCTTGTTATAAGGTAAAATTCGATATTTAAAAAACTCTTCAAACCCTTTTTTAATAATCTTACGAATATATTTTTCATCTTTAAATTCGAACATGAATTTTGCAAAAGTTGCTAAGTACATGTTAGGATTTGGTTTTCTATAGAGATTTAATTTTATAAAGTCAGCATCTAAATTGTATTCATTTTCAAAACTAGCAGCGATTTTTTTAGGCATTTTTTGGTAATAATAATCACGAAGCAATTTTTTGCCAAAATAATTACCACTAGCTTCATCCATAATAGTATAACCTAAAGAAGCTGCTAACATTTCAATTTCTTCTCCATTAAAATAACAACTATTAGAGCCAGTACCTAAAATACAAACAATAGCAGGTTGTTTTTGAGAAGAGGCATATACAGCAGCTAACATATCTTCTGCTACATTAATTGAAGCATTTGAAAATATATCTTTCATTACTTTTTTTAGAATTTTAACTGGTTGAGGTGTTCCACATCCAGCTCCATAAAAATGAATTTCCTCGACTTGATCCTTTATGTTTATTAATTGAAACATATTTACAATTCTATTCTTAAGTTCATCTTCAGAAACTACAGCAGGATTTAAACCTAAAGTACGTACTCTAAAAACTTCATTTTTATTTGAATCCAAAGCTATCCAATCAGCTTTTGTAGATCCTCCATCTGCTATTAATATCATTCTATTTAGTTGTTGTTTTAGTCAAATATATATTTTCAAATTAGGTTATACAATAGCAAACAAAAACTCAAACGTTTTCGTTATAAATAATGACAAAATTTATTAATAAATACATTAATTTTGTACATCCTAAAAATATAATTATGTTTTTTTTAAAAGATAAAGTAATTCCTTTGAATGAAATGTTTGATGACAATTTTGTTGATATTCATTCACATTTGCTTCCTGGTATCGATGATGGGGCTAAAGATATTAATGACTCTTTAGGTTTAATTTCAAAAATGTACTCTTATGGAATAAAAAATTTCATAACCACGCCTCATGTATTAGGAGATGTTTATCCAAATTCAACAGAAACTATAAAAGATAAACTAAAGGAGGTTAAAGCAGCTTTATTAAAAAATGGATTGAACGATGTAAGCTTCAATGCTTCTGCAGAGTATATGATGGATGAGCAGTTTGTAGAAAGACTGAATAGTAATGATATTATAACTTTAAAAGATAATTTTATTTTAGTTGAAATGTCATATTTTAATGCTCCTTTTAATTTATATGATGTTCTGTTCGAAATTCAATTAAAAGGGTATAAACCAATTTTAGCTCATCCAGAAAGATATAATTTTTATCATCAGGATTTTCAAAATTATTATAAATTAAAAAAAGCAGGTTGTTTATTTCAATTGAATTGTTTGTCATTGACTCAGCAATATGGATCTAATGTTAAAAATACAGCAGATAAGTTATTGAAAGAAGGATTATATGATTTTATAGGTACAGATACACATCATCAAAATCATTTAAAGTTATTGACTAAAATAGGTGCTAAAAAGACATATAAAAAGATAGAACAAATAATAGGTAACAATAAAAAATTCTTAATTTAATTATAGAATGTTAAATGGAAATTTTTCGAATCTTTCTTTAAAATAGAAAAATAAAAAGGGAGTAATCTTTAGATTACTCCCTTTTTATAAATGTATAACATTATTAAAATATCCTTTTATACCAAGGTTTTTTTTCATCTTGAACATTACCATACCCGTATCCATATCCGTACCCATAACCATATCCGTAACCTCTCTTCATATCAGTGTCATTTAAAACAATAGACATATTAGGTAGTTTACCTTCTTTATATAGTGTATCAGGAACAACAAGTAATCTCTTATCTAAATAATTCGCTCTAGTAATATAGGTGAATAAATTAGCATGCTTAGCTATTAATAATGTATCTGTAACTAAATTAACAGGAGCCGTATCTACCAAAATATAATCATAATCTCTTCTTAGCTCATCAAACATTACCTCAATCTTATCAGACATTAGTAATTCAGCTGGATTTGGAGGAATAACACCTGAAGCTATAATATCTAAATCTTTTAATTCAGGGACATTAAATTTTAAAGAATCTAAAGTTATACTATCGTTTGTTAAATAGTTAGTGATTCCTTTTCTATCAGGAATTCCTAAGTATTCTGTTACTTTAGGTGCGCGTAAATCCATTCCTATTAAAATGGTTTTCTTTCCAGATAAAGCTAAAGTAGCTGATAAGTTTATTGAAATAAATGACTTCCCTTCACCACTTGTAGTAGATGTTATAAAAATTGTTTTTCCATTATCAGATTTTACATTTGATAACATAAAATCTAAGTTTGTACGAATTAATCTAAAAGCTTCAGCTGTACTAGATCTTGCATCAGAATTAACTACAATTTTTTGATTTGTTTCATTATGAGGGATATCACCTATAAAAGGAACAGATGTTAAATCAAGTATATCTTTTTTGGTATGAACTTTAGTGTCTAATAAATCTCTAATGTAAATTATAATGAAAGGAACTATTAATCCGAGTAAAAGAGCAGCCAAAAATATTATTTTTTTCTTTGGAGATACGGCTATATCGGAACCATAAGCTTTATCTACAATCTTGGCATTCGGAACAGTAACTGCTAAAGAAATAGCAGTTTCTTCTTTCTTTTTTAAAAGGTATGAAAATAAACCAGAAATAATCTCTTGTTGTCTAGCAATATCTAAAAACTTACGTTCTTTCATAGGTATAGAAGATATTTTAGAATTGAACCTATTAGCTTCTAAATTTAAATTGTTTACATTTAATTGTAACGATCTTTCACGATTATTCAAACTACTTTTTAAAGAACTTTTTAAATTATTAATATTTTCTTCAAGTTCTATTACCGCAATGTTTTTCTTACCCGCACTTTTTAATAAACGATTCTTTTTTCCTAATAAACCATTATAGTCAGCAATTAATTTACCAACATTAGGGTCTTGTAAGCCTAAATTTACGGGTAAAGTACCATCAGTTTTATTTAATTCAGCATTTAAAGATTTAACGACTCTTAACTGAATAGAAGTATCTAATAATTTCTGACGATTCATAGTACTAGTTTGTAATACAAGTTGAGCTTCAGATTGAATATCAGTCACCTTATTTTCTTTCTTGAACTTTTCTACATCATCATTTACAATTGCTAATTCCTTTCCTACATCTTCCAATCTTTCATTAATGAAATCAACCGTTTTTCTTGATACTTCACTTTTATCTCTTTGAGCGTCTAAATTATATTGTTCAACAATTTCATCTAAAATATCTTCTGCTTTCGTTAAAACAGAAGATTGTAAAGAAAGCTTTAAAACACTTGAGTTTTTGTTTATAGGAGCTATAGAAACGCCTTTTCTTAAGCCATCAATTATTTTGTTTTTGACATAAAGACTAATAATTATTTGCTGATCTATCAATTCTTTATCAAAAAAAGTGGTTTTAGTTATTTTTAAATTCCCTAAATCTTCAATATTAAAAAGAGTATCAAATGAAATAGATTTATGTATAACATTACTTTCCTGATCATAAACAGTAAATTCATTTTCAGAAATGAAATTTAAAATAAGAGAAGTATCTTCTTCTATGTTCTTAATTTTTAAAGAATCTAAAAACAACAACCTTACAGGTGAGCTTTTATATACTTCAGAACTTTTTACTCTTCCTTCAGTGATATATTTAATTTGTAAATTTAAATTGTCTATTACGTCACCTAAAACTTTTCTAGATTTTAGTATTTCAATCTCATTATCTACATTATTACTAGATCCACCACCTATAATACCTAAATCTTCAAAAGCTGCCAATTCAGCAGAGATTCCAGACTTTTTATTGTCTTTAATCATTATAGTTGTAGAAGCAGAGTATTTAGGAGTACTATAACGTAAATATAAAAAGGCTAGAATTAGACTTAATACCATTCCAACAAAAAACCATTTCCAGTGAATTAAGTATTTTTCTAACTCAGCTCTAATGTTTATGGTATCGTTCTCTTCTATTTGTTGAGAATTTATATTGTTATTCATCGAATTTTTTTATCTAGTTAAATATATTAATTAACCCAATTATTATAGACCCAATAGAAACAAAAAGACCTGTATTTCTATTAAAAGCAGCATTTTG
>CALISK010000288.1 GCA_938041625.1 uncultured Tenacibaculum sp.
GTTTCTGGAAAACAAAATTTCTATGAACGTGCTATTAGTAGAGGTTCTTGTTTCTTCAACGATGGATCTTTAGTTTCCTTTCAGTTTACAGAAAAAATTAGAGAGCGAATTGTTAACAAAAGAGGACGCATAAGTGGTAAGAGAAAAACAAAATATAAGTTTAAATCGGTATATCCTTTCACTTTAAAAATGAAAATTCCAAAAGCGACTTATAATTTAAATAATAATATAGATCGTCAACTTGTTAATTTAGTAGAAGAGGATGCTTTTTATGTTTTTAAAACCATTCGAAAGTTTGATATTAAAAAAGAAAAACCAAACGAATACAATCCGCATGATCCAAGTAGCATTACAGCTTTTGCTGTAGATTACTTTTCTTTAGAAGTAATTAATTTAATAAACACTTGTTATAGTTGTGTAATACCTAGAACATAATTTATGAAAGAGACAAAACATTGTGAAGAACTTACAGGATTATTTGTAATTAGAAATTGTGAGAATATTGCAACAAAAAACTGTGCAAGATGTAATAAAAATATATGCAATACACATGCTTTTAATGCAGAAAACATATTTACATATGTAGATAGTTATAAAACATATAAGGATAATAAATCTATATTGTGCATTAGTTGTTTTACTGAATTTGATGCACGCTTAACTGATAAAATAGAGTTGTACTCTAAAGATAGAGCTATATGGCGTAGAAAAATGGTGGAACGTTTTCATGAAGAATATCCATATATGGTTTTTATGGCGAATGATTATGGTTCTTTATTTGACTCTAATAATAATGTATTCTTTCATGAAGATACAGATGACGGATCTTATTTTGATAGCTAGAAGTTGATGAAGATTTTATTTATAACCCAAAACTACCCGCCAAACAAAGGTGGCATGGCAGTTTCATGTGATCGCTTAGTTCGTAATTTTAGAAAAAATGGAATAGAAGCGCATGTAGCTCACTTTACCAATAGAAAGAAAAAATTTCATACAGAAACTGCTGTAAACGGAAGTTACTCATCAATTCCTATTGAAAACTCAGAAGAATTCACACTTTATTTAGCTGCTGATTTTATAATGCAGCTTCCTTTTATAAAACAAATTACGCACATTGCTGCTTTTGGAGGTAATTTACCTTTAAATGTAGCCCCTATTTTATCAAAATGGGCTTCGGTTCCGTTAATAACTCATATTAGAGGAAATGATTTTGATGAAGGTATTTTTTCTAAGAAAAGAGGAAATCTACTTTTTGCTCTCAATAACTCAAAATATATTTTTACAGTTACTAATGAAAAGAAAGAGAAGATTGAGCGTATTGTAAGTCATAAAGGAACTCATTTTACTCCTAATGGTATTAATACTAAACTTTGGAAACCTTCTGCTAGTCATTTAAAAGGAATAGAATATCTTAAAAACTCATTTAATGGCAAAAAACCAATTGCAATAGTAGGTCAGTTAAAAGTAAAAAAAGGAATCTTGAATTTTTCTGAAACATTTGCTAAATTCCCTTATAAAGAGGAATATGTTCTTTGTATGATAGGTGATGTGGATGAAGACACAAAACAATATATTTCTCAATTAGAAATTAATGTTCAGTTTTACCCTTTTGCTAATCAACATGAATTATTACTATTCTATAACGCTGTAAACATTATTGCTATCCCTTCTTTTTATGATGGAATGCCAAATGTTTTATTAGAAAGTGGAGCTACAAATAATGTGGTTATTGGTGCAAATGTAGGCGGAATTAAAGATGTTATAGAGCATAATAAAGATGGTTTTTTATACAACCCTTTACAACCTAATGAATTATTAGATCTATTACTTAAAATTCATAGAATCGACGAATCAAAGAAAAAAGAAATTGCTTTTAATTTATTTCATAAAATAGATACTGTTTATACTGAAAAAAACGAAATAACAAACTACTTAAATTTTTTAAAATCATGAGAAATACATACATAATTTTTATCCTATCACTTTTTTTATGGACTAGTTGTAAAACAAATACAAAAGATAATTCAAGTTTAAATACAACTAGTACTGAGGTTTCTTCTTCAAATCAAACAAGTAATGACAATCTTGATGTTAATATTAAAACTTCAGAAGGTGCTTTCGTAGGTGGTTTTAATTTAAGTCCGATAAAAATTGTTACCAATAATGTAAAATACACTGCAAAGAACAAACCTAACAAACATAAATTTTATGCCAATGGGCAAATGAAATATGAAGTTAAGTTTAAGGAAAGTGGTTTAAAATTACGTGATAAGAACTCTAATTTATTATGGAAAGTAAAAATATATCCTGATAAAATAAAAATATCTAACAACGAAGAAAACACAAATGCTTTTGTAATTAAATCTTATGAAAACAAAATTAAAGTAAAACGAAATGAAGAAGAATTATATAAGGTTAAATTAGATGCTAATACTATAATTGTAAATGAAAAAGCAGCATATACATTATCTTCTAAACAAGACAATTATGCTATTGCAATTTTAGCAATAGAAGAAATTCCTAATGATCATAAATTATTTTTAATAGCAGAATTATTAAATAAAATGTAATGTTTTTATTTTATGGTTATGGTGCTGGGTTAGGTCATTTAAATAGAATTCATAATTTTATTTATACAAAAAAAATACCTTTAAAAGAATGCGTTATTTTAACGAATTCTTCTTTTGCGAATTACATACCTAAACCAGTTACCATTATATATAAAAACAATACTTTCTTTAAAAATAAAAATACTTGTAGCCTTTTTATCGAAGAATACCTTAAAACACACCCTATTTCTACATTTATCGTAGATGTATTTCCAGCTGGTTTTTATGGTGAATTTGAAAAAGGATTCAATCATTTAAAAAACACCTCTACTATATTGCTTGCAAGAATTTTAAAAGATATTTATTTTGAAACATATACCTCTCCTAAATACGATAAAATCTACACAATAGAAGATGGTATTACTTTACAACATTATTCCTCTAAAAATATTATTCCTTTCAATTTAGAAATAAAACCTATTTCTAACAACAGTATGAATTCAATAGAATTAAAAAAAACCTTTTTTTTAATTATTCACTCAGCTCCTATTGAAGAAGTTTATCTTTTATACAAACAAGCATTATTATATAGAACTAATGAACAAATTTACATTTATACTTTTAGTCCTATTACTTTCAATTTAGAAGAGGATACTGTAGTTATTTTAAAAGAAAAAATTCATTTTACAGTATTGGACAAAGCTTCAAAAATTTTCACAGGATGTGGGTTCAATAGTACCTTAGAAACAAAGAAACATAGAAAAAAACAGCACATTATTCCTTTTAAAAGAAAGTATGATGATCAATTTAAAAGGAAATATATGCTGGGTTCTAAAAACCTAGAATAGATCTTATTTTTTTACTGATGTTAAGCTTTTATATATAGTTTCACGAATACCTTCACCCGTAATAAACCAATCACCGTATTTTTTATCATCATATTCTTTAGTAATAGAAGTATCTGTTTTTACTTCTTCTAAAGTTTTACCAGCTTCTATTTTACTTTTAACTTTATTTCTTAAAATAACTAACATGTTCTTGTAATCTAATAACTCTTTTTTATTAGACAACCCTCTATGACCTGGAATAATTACTGTTTCATCATCAGCTATTAATAATGCTTTTTCAGCAGAAGCAATATAACCTTCTATACCTCCACCACTACTTAAATCCATGTATGGGTATTTCCCTTGAAAATAAGTGTCTCCCATATGAATTACATTACTTTTCGTAAAATAAATATGAGCATCTCCATCTGTATGTGCACTATGAACATGAGAAATTAATACATCTTCCCCATTAAAATGAATCATCATATCTTCTGTGAAAGTGATTACAGGAAGTGCTGCCTTAGGAGAGGCTGGTTTTTTTTTTCCTCTTACTACTGTTTCAACACTCATTCGTTTTCTTACATTTTCATGAGAAACAATTACAGCTCCTTCTTTACTCATATTTTCATTTCCTCCTGTATGATCACCATGCCAATGTGTATTTATTAAATATTTAACAGGTTTATCTGTTATATCTTTAATAGCTTTTAAAATTTTAGGTGTTAGTTTAGCAAACTGATCATCAATCATAAAAGCTCCATCTTCACCTATAAATAAACCTATATTTCCTCCCTGACCTTCAAGCATATAAATACTCTCAGTTATTTTAGTTGATTTAATAGTTACTTCTTTCTTTTGCGAGAAAGCAGACATAGAAACTAAAGTTAAAAGAATTACAAAAAAGTTTTTAGTTATTTTCATTTTTTATTAATTTATACATTTTATAATGAATACCAACTTCTCTTACTAAAAATTGATCTCCAATTATTTTAAAACCATTTTTTTTATAAAACTCAACAGCAATCTCTCTGGCATTACACCATACATAATTAATCTTTTGTTTTATAAGTTTCTTTGTCGCAAAATTTAGTAATATCTTACCAAAACCTTTGCCTCTAGATTTTGGTAAGGTCGCCATTCCTCTTAATTGGTATTGCTCTTCTTCTAATTCTTCAATACAATTATTCATAAAAGTTCCTATGCAGACTAACTCATCATTCTCATAAACGCCAATATGAAAGGAATTCGAATCTAAATCTCCTTCGAACATAAAAGGTAAATCTATTCCCTTTCGTAAAACTTCTTTACGTAAAAAATATGTATCCTTTGCTGTTATTTTTTTCACTAAAACCATTACTTTTAACCAAATTTTTTTTATGAATATTATCTTTAAAGTCATTCCGAAAGAACAACTTTTAAATATTCTTCCATTACTAAAAATAGTGAACACTAAAACTCCTCCAAATTTATTAGAAGAACGTGTTTTAGAAATGGGAAATTACCAAAATTATGAATGTGTTGCTGTATACGATAATGAAAAAATGATTGGTATTTGTGGTTTATGGTACAGCACAAGACATTATATAGGTAAAAGTGTAGAACCAGATCATGTAATCATACTGGAAGAATATAGAGGTAAAAATATAGGAAAGCGTTTTTTTGAATGGATTTATGAATATACCAAGTCTAAAGGATGTGAAGCTATGGAGTTAAATACTTATACAGGCAATCAAAAATCACACAAATTTTATTACAACGAAGGTTTTAACATCTATGCATTTCATTTTCTGAAAGTTATGCGAGAAGATAAAAAATTCTATTAATTTTTTTCAAAAAACAGTTGTAGAATAGATAAATGTTTGTATATTTGCAACCGCAATACCAAACGCGAAAGTAGCTCAGTTGGTAGAGCGTCAGCCTTCCAAGCTGAATGTCGCCAGTTCGAACCTGGTCTTTCGCTCAAAAAAAACCGAAACTGTTAAGTTTCGGTTTTTTGTTTTTATATGTTTTTTTATTCATATCCAAAAAAGGAATTAAAATAAATTACTCTCTTTATTCAAAAATAAAAACAAATCGAAACTGATAAGAATTCTCAAATTTTAATTCCTTTAAATTGAAGACACTCAAAAAAAATAACACCTATCATATTCTTAATCTTTGTGTTAAAAACAAAACTTTTATTACAACTCAAAAACAGTTGTAGAATAGATAAATGTTTGTATATTTGCAACCGCAATGCCAAACGCGAAAGTAGCTCAGTTGGTAGAGCGTCAGCCTTCCAAGCTGAATGTCGCCAGTTCGAACCTGGTCTTTCGCTCAAAAAAAACCGAAACTTAACAGTTTCGGTTTTTTGTTTTTATCTATTTTTTAACTTATCTCCAAAAAACAATAAACCACCAATAATAATTCCCATAACAATAATCATTGTATTATTATTATTCAGTACACTTGGTCTTAAAAACAGCGTAATAACATACCCTCCTATTGCACCTCCTAAATGAGCAGAATGACCAATATTCCCCAATTGCTTTTTCATCCCATAAATAGAATACAACAAATAACCAACTCCAAAAATATAACCTGGTATAGGAATTGGTATTGGAAGCATAATAAGTTCCATATCTGGATATAACATTACAGCTGAAAATATAACTCCAGAAACTGCTCCTGATGCCCCTACAGCAGAGTAATAAGGCTCGTCTTTATGCTGACTCAAAGAATAAATACTACCCACTAATAAACTTCCAAAATAAATTATCAGAAAATAAGTTGAACTAAACCCAGTTAATACATAATTTCCAAATAAGTACAGAGCATACATATTAAAACCTAAGTGAATCCAATCTGCATGTAAAAAACCAGAAGTAATCATTCTTAATTTTTCTCCATTCAATATTTTACCTACTTGAAATTTATAGGTGTTAAAAAAAGGTAAATCATTAAAACCTTTTAAAGAAGCTAACACATTAGCTAAAATCAAAAACAAAACTATTTTATTCATATTCTCATGTAATTTCATCACAAAATTAGCGAAAAGTTTTATATACTTCTATTTTATAATTTAATGCGATATTTGCTGAAAATTATAACTTAATGAAGTTCGTTTTATTTATCATTGTTTACCCTTTTATTTGGTTTTTCTCTCGTTTACCAATGAAACTATTATATGTGTTTTCTGATTTCTTTTTTATCATTGTTTATTATTTAATTGGATACAGGAAAGATGTTGTTTATAAAAACCTTAAACTCGCTTTCCCTGAAAAGTCAGATACAGAATTAAAAACATTAACAAAGAAAAATATCAAGCATTTTTGCGATTTCATTGTAGAGAGTATTAAAGCTTTTTCTTTATCGGAAAAAGAAGCTGCCAAACGATATAAATTTACCAACCCTGAACTTTTAAATACAATCGCTAAAAAAAAAGAAAACATTATTTTAACAGGCTGTCATCACAACAATTGGGAATGGTCTGTTTCTATGCCTCTAATTTCTGAAGTTCAAATTTTTGGTACTTATAAAGAAATTAAAAATCAATATTTTAATGATTTGATGAAAAAATCAAGAACAAAATTTGGTTTAATTGCTTCAAAAGCTAAGGATACTATTCCTGATATGCTTAATAATTTAAAAAACAAAATTCCTGGGGCTTACATTCTATTAAGCGACCAAAATCCTGTTTTACATAAAACTTATCATTGGTCCTCATTCTTTGGTGTAAAAGTACCTGTACATAGTGGTGCGGAAATGCTCGCTACTAAGTTTGATATGGCTATAATTAACTATGCTACAAAAAAAGTAAAAAGAGGTTATTATGAAACTACTTTTGAACTGCTTACTATAAATCCAAAATCTCATGAAAAATATGAGTTAACAGATAAATACATAGCACTAACTGAAAAAAATATTAGAGAACAGCCTGAATTCTATTTATGGACACACAAACGTTTTAAACATAAAGATAATTATGAATTGTGGCTAAATAAGTACAAGAAAAAATAAATAATTCTCTATCAAAATATTAAAAAGTAAATAAAAAAGAGGTTATTTAATATTAAAATTGATATCAGCTAAATGTATAAAGGGAAACAATTTATATTATCTACAAAACAATAAAGTTAAGTTCCCCCTTTTACAATGTTTTTACTAATCATCATGCAATATTATAAACTTTAGAGCTTTGTTTTAAAATAAAATTACCCTGAATATCATCTAATGGTTTACCCTGAACTCCTAAGGGTAAACCATTAGTATTATTTTGTCTCTTTTCTTAAAAACTACTGTTTTACAAACAGTTACATCAATACTTTTTCAACCCTCAATATTTACCAAATAAAAAAAACAAACTCCTCATCATTTTAAACATTCTATTTCATTCAGATTTTTAAATATATTCGCAGAATTCTTTAAAGAATTACTATTGTATAATTAATCAAATAACAAGCTATCTTAAAGTATTTTTATACTTGGATAGTTTGTTTCTTAAA
>CALISK010000289.1 GCA_938041625.1 uncultured Tenacibaculum sp.
CCTTTTATATTCAACACACCATTAACTTCAAAAAACCAATTAATTATACATAAACAAGATAGTTCTTTTTTAAACACAAAGTTTAAAACTTCATTATTATATCAATTAACACCAAAAATTAATTTTGGAATTCTTTTTGAATCTGAAAACTCTACAAATACACTTGAAAAAAAAACAAATAATATCGAAAGTTTTTCAACTGCTTTTTTAGGAAGTGAATTCTCTTACTCAATTCCTAAAAAACATTCTTTGTTCAAAAACCTCTTTTCATTTAAAGTGAATTATTTTTTAGGAAAAAGAGGCAATAGTAAAGCCAACATAACCCAACAAAAACTAAAACTAGAAACCTCATATCTTTTTAGTATAAATAACAAAAATCATATCTTTATAAAAAGCGAATCTGCTTTTTTAAAATCAAAAGATTATTTACAGAATGAATTATTCAGAATAGGAGGTTTTAATTCTATCAGAGGATTTAATCAACAAAGCATTTTATCTTCAAAATATTCTTTTTTAAATTTAGAATACCGTTTACTTACTTCTAACAAATCATTTTTATACTCCATCACTGATTCCGGGATCATAAAAGACATAAAAAACGCTACTTTTAATGCTTTAGGTTATGGAATAGGTTATTTTCATAAAAGAAAAAATTCCACAATCAACATTGCACTCATTTCAAATTATTCTCAACCAAATAACCAAAACAACCTCAATTTATCAATATCCATCTCTAGCTTATTCTAACAAAGGTTTTTTAACATTTACCTTTATTTATTTACATTTTATTAACGTTTTTTATTGTTTTTTTAAGTTTAATTTAAGATTTTAGCTGCAATTAATTCAAATAATCATAAAAATGAAAACAAAATTTAATGGGGTTTTGACGCTATTTTTGGCGTTGATTGTGCAAATTTCCTTTGCACAGGAAAAAACTATATCAGGGAACGTTTCGGATGATTCTGGACCTTTACCTGGTGTTAGTGTACTTAAAAAAGGGACAAAAACTGGTACGGAAACGAACTTTGATGGACAATACTCTATCAAAGCTAAAACAGGAGATGTATTAGTTTTTAGTTTTGTAGGAATGAAAACTATTGAAAAAATAGTTGGAAGTTCAAGTAAATTAAATATTAAAATGTTTGAGGACTCTAGCGTTCTTGAAGAGGTCGTTGTAAATGCACTTGGTATCCGAGTAGACAAATCTAAACTTTCATCTTCAATTTCTAAAGTTAAAACTGAAGACATTTCAAAATCCGGAGAGAACAACTTAGGACAAGCATTATCAGGTAAAGCTTCTGGAGTTCAAGTAATCAACTCTTCAGGAGATGCTGGAGCTAGTGCATATATTCAAATTAGAGGTCAAAGCACAATTACAAGAAGTGTACAACCATTAATTGTAATTGATGGTATACCTGTTAGCAGTGGATCAACAGGAAACACTACAAGTGGTGTAGCTCAACAATCACGTTTGAACGACATTAACCCAGAAGACATACAAGATCTTCAAATTCTGAAAGGTGCTTCTGCTGCTGCATTATGGGGATCTAGAGCTGGTAATGGAGTAATCGTTATAACCACAAAAAAAGGAAGAAATAACAAAAATGGTTCTTTTACAACCTCTATCACATCTTCTTTCTCTTTTGATACTGCTAATAAATTTTATCCTTTACAAGATAAATATGGTAAGGGAAGTAATGGTGTTTCTGGAAACTCTGCTTCAACCACTGGGAATTCATGGGGTGATAGAATCTCAAATAGATCTGGAGCTGCAAATGTATTTGATACTTCTTCGACTACTTTTTTCCAATCTGGTGTAGATGGAAGTATTATTTATCCAACTATTACAAGAAATAGTAAAGAAACATTTAATCAAAAAAACATAGATGCTGTATTTAGAACAGGTTTAACATCTAGATTAAATTTAAGTATAGGGGGTAGATCAAGTTCTGGTTCTACTCATTTTTTTAGTATATCTAGAACAGATCAAGAAGGGATCATAAGAAATAACACCTATAAAAGAATTACAGCAAGGTATAATGCTGAAACCAAGTTAGGAGATCGCCTAAAAGCTAAAGGTAGTTTTTCTTATTCTAATATAGATTCAGAGAGAATACAACAAGGATCAAACACAAGCGGATTATTACTAGGACTATATAGGACTCCAACTGATTTTGACAACACACATTACATAGGTACTAAATGGGTTGATGGAACCCCTATATTAAACAGTCATAGGTCATACAGGAGAGAAGGAGGTACAAATCGTAAACAAACACCTATATACAACAATCCTCTTTGGACAATAAACAAACAAAGAAACCCAAACACTGTTCATCGTTACATTGCAGGAGCTCAACTAGAATATAAAGCAACTGATTGGTTAAATTTAATAGCGAGAGGTGGTTTAGACAATTTTTCAGATAGAAGACAAAGTTTTTTTCCAATAAATTCTTCTGGTAGTCAAAGTGCAGGTTTTGCTGATGAAAGCACTTTAACCAGTAATCAAATAAACATTGACTTTATCGCAAATTCTAGTTTTGATCTAACAGAAGATATAAACATGAATATTTTAGCTGGTTTTAACCTTAATGAAAGACAATCAAAAATAAACGGAGGATCATACCAAGACTTTATCTTAGACAGTGATAAAATTTTTTATGGTAATTCTACTTTAAATAACAGAACTTCTTTTATTGACGAACTACTTACTAGAACATCTGCTGGATATTCTAGTTTTTCTTTTGACTATAAAAATATTTTAGCTCTTGCTTTAACAGGTAGATTAGAAACTGCTTCTACATTTGCTTCTGGAGAAAGCTTTTTTTACCCATCAGCAGAATTTAGTTACAAATTCGGTAATGAAACTCTATTTGAAGACTCGATATTATCTAATGGTAAATTACGTTTAACTTATGGACAAGTGGGACAACAGCCTGCTGCTTATTCTACAATTACATATTCTACTCCATCAACTGGTGCTGAAGGATGGGGGCCAGCATATAGTGCTGCAGCTTACGATGGATCATTCTCTAGAAGTGCAATACAAGGAAACCCTAATCTTAAACCTGAAATAAAGGAAGAATTTGAAATAGGGCTTGACTTGAGTTTCTTCAATGATAAACTAACTTTAAATACAACTTATTATCAAAATGAATCTAAAGATGTTTTAATGAATGTAGCAATAGCTCCAACTTCAGGTTTTAATCAAAGATATGACAACGCAGCAAGTTTAGAAAATAAAGGTATTGAAATTGATCTAGGTATTGACATTATTAAAAGTGATAATTTCGACTGGTCATTGAATGGAAACTGGTCTATGAACAGAAATAAAGTTACCAGTTTGAGTGGTACCAAATCATTATTTTTAAATGGTTTTACAGGATCATCATCGAGAGCAGTTGAAGGAGAACCTTTGGGGGTTTTATGGGGTGGTAAATTCGCTAGAGATAATGCAGGTGAATACATTTTAGATTCTAATGGTTTTCCTACCGTAGCTCCTGAAGAAGGAATCATAGGTGATCCTAATCCAGATTGGAGAGCTAGTTTAGGGACTTCTATCAGATATAAGAACTTTACTTTATCTACGTTATTCGATAGCTCTTTTGGAGGAGATGTCTGGGATGGTACTGGAGGCGCTTTAAATGTCTTTGGTAGAACTTTAATAACAGCAAATGAAGTTACTGTTTCTGCTAGTGAAGCAACAGCTATTGTAAATGCTTCTGGAACTACAATTAATAATGTTGGAGGCGCAGTTCAGAATGCTGACGGTACTTATACTGTTCGTGGTAACATAAGAGATTTTGGAAATGGAGATGTATTATTAGACCAAAGTTGGTATAGTGGTGTTGGTGGTGGTTTTGGACCTGTTGGAGAACAGTTTATAAAACCTGCCTCATGGGTTAAATGGAGAGAACTAACATTATCTTATAATTTTAAAAATCAAATGTTAAAAGAGAAGATAGGTTTTGAATCTGCTCAACTTTCGCTTACAGGACGTAACTTATGGTTTTGGAATGAATCTGACATAGGTATAGATCCTGAATCTAACTTAACTGGTGCTTCTAATGGTAGAGGTTTACAATATTTCAATAACCCAGTTTCTAAATCTTATTTAGTAACACTTAAACTTAATTTCTAAGAAAATGAAACAATTTAAATACATAAGCATAATCTTCTTTGCATTCACTTTTACTTTAGTATCCTGTGAAAGTTTTGTAGAAGGTATAAATGATGATCCTAATAGACCTGAAAAAGCTGATGCAGCTAACATGTTTCAAGGTATAATTTTAGCTAATCAATTTTGGCACAACGGAGAAGCTAATAGAATAGGTATGATTTGGATGAACCAAGCGACAGGTTCTGATAGACAATATTTAGCATTAAATAATTGGAATAATATAACTGCATCTGATTTTGATTCACCTTGGGGATTTGCTTTCGTTTCTGTTATTACTCAGGCACGTTTAGCTTCAGAAGATGCAAAACTATCTAACAATTTAACTTTACAAGGTGCTATTCAAGTTTTAGAAGCTAATTCTTTTGGAACTGCCACATCTTTATGGGGAGACATTCCTTTTACAGATGTAAATTCCGGAATAGAATCTCCTACTTATGAAAATCAAGTTGATGTCTATAATAAAATACAATCATTACTAGATGATGCTATTGTAAATTTAGAATCAGGGATAGGTTTTATAGAAGAGGATCTTACAGAACCAGTTAGAGATATAATTTTTGAAGGAGAAGTTTCAAAATGGATAGCTTTAGCACACTCTTTAAAAGCTAGGTACTACTTACATGCAAAAGATTATCAAAATGCATTAACAGAAGCTAACTTAGGAATTTCTATTGCCACAGATGATGTTAAAGGAATATTTGGAAGTACATACGGTACAGATATGAACCCTTTTTGGTCTTTTATGGTTTTTGACAGAGAAGGTTACATGGATGCTGAGGGGGCTTATGCTCAAAACTTACTTAATCCTACTGAATCTGATTATCGAGGTAATAGCAAAACAGATGAAACCGCTAGATTCAACTTCAACTATTCTGGTAATAGCCCAAGTACTTCTGGTAAGTTTGGTAGAGCAGCTGATATGCCTTTAGTTACTTATGGTGAAATGCTATTAATTATTGCCGAAGCAGAAGCTAGAACAAATGGCTTATCTGCTGGAGTTACCTCTTATAATACATATAGAAATATACTTAATACAGGCTACAGTATTGGAGAATCTAACTCTGGTTTTGGGGGGTTTTCTTTGAAATACGATCCTTATAATGATTCTGATTTTCAGAACGGAGGAATTGAAAACTCTGACAATATAGATCCTACTAATGCTTTACTAAGAGAAATCTATCAAGAGAGATATGTTTATTTTATAGGACATTTTGAATCTTTTACTGATTTTGGTAGAACAAAAAATATAGCAGAAATAAAACTTAAAAGTGGTTTTAATGGTACCCCACAAAGATTACTCTACCCTCAAACAGAAATAAACTCTAACACAAGTTTACCTGGAATAATAGAGGTGACAGTTCCAACAACTGTGAATAATTAATAATACAACTCTAAGTTTAAAAAAGAGGCTGTTCTGAAAAAGACAGTCTCTTTTTTTCTTGATAAAAAGG
>CALISK010000290.1 GCA_938041625.1 uncultured Tenacibaculum sp.
ATTTTCTCTTTATTAAATACAGAATCAATTTGTTGTGCTTTAGCAGTAAAAAAAGCAAGGAAAATTAAAAAAGAGGTTCGTTTCATTGGTGGTTATTAAATCTGTTTTAAAAATAAAGAATATTTATAAACGATTGAAAAAAGAATGTAATTGTACATCATAATAAAATACGAAAAATCTTAGCTAGCGGCCGAATCCTTTCGGGTGCAACACATAAATTACACACAAGAAGAAAACTCAAAATAATATATTTTCCTTTTTACAAAAATGAATACTTTCTGTTAATACATTAAAGTATAGTTATTTTGTAAATACATCTACCCAATATACCTTTGCAAAACTCACAAAATATCATTGTAATACTTGGTACTTGAAAGGGTTTGAATACTAGTGAAAAAACAATTTAAAATTTAATATCAATAAGAAAACACTCTTATTTAAAAGTAATTAATTAGATGGTAAGTGTAACTTTTAATTAAAAAAAGACTCTTATAAATAAATCATAATTCTTTAGTATCATGATCATAAAAAAAACATCTTCAGATTTAGTACCTCTAGAAATAGATTTTACAAAATCAGAGCTATTAAAATTTCATTGGAAGAAAAGTCTTTTTTCTTCAAAATATGAATTGTTTTCTCAAAACAAAAAAATAGGGGAATTAAATGGTAGAATGTCTCGTCGTGCTTTATTACTCATTCTTCCTACCAAAACTTTTAAATTTCAAAAAAGGAGTTTTTTTAGTTCAGAAATAGAGATTATAGATTTAAAATTAAACAAGACTATTGGAAGTATTAAATTTAATTTCTGGAGTAACAAAGCCAAATTAAATATTGAGGATAAAAGGTTTGAATGGAAATATGAAAACTTTTGGAGAACAAAATGGAGTATTTCTGAAAATGGATTTTCAGTAATTAAATTTAAAAAGAACGCTCTTAGAGGTCAAATAAAATCAAAAATAGAAAACGAACTATTATTATTTTGTGGTCTTTTAATTTATGGTAGAAACGTGACAAGAAATTATGCTTAAATAAAAAAGATATTCTCACTGAAGATACTACATCATAAATATACTCTTGGTCGAACCTTTTTAGGTTTTAACAAGAAGAAAATATAACCCATAACATTCTTATTGTGGGTTTTTAAATTATCACAAAACACAAATATTTAATTAAACATATTACAATTAAAATGAAAATTAATTTGTTTTGATTGTAATATGTTTGTATATTTGCATCAGTAATATAAACATTTGTTTTAACCTCACTTGTTTATACTAAAAAATTACGCCGGGGAAAACTGCTAAAAAAAGAAAAAGAATTAACCTATTAAAATCATTAATTATGAGAAGAAATTTAAGTTTATTAAAAAAAAGAAATGAATTTGTTAAAGTGTATGTAAACAATAATCAAGACAAACAAATGAAATTAATCGTGTCTGAGCTTTCAGAAAGATTATTTTTATCTGAACGTACTATATATAATATTATGAATCAATAATATTATTTTTAAAAAACATTAAACACCTTCTTTTCAATTTAAAATTATCTGTAGTCTATTATCTTTTTACGATAATAGACTACTTTATGTTATTACGTTCATGTAAAAAGCTAGAAGGAATAAAAACTGTTGTAACTAGTTTTAATTACTTTGTAAGCTTACAAAACAAATCCCAAAGTACTACTCCACAACTTACAGATATATTTAAGGAATGTTTGGTTCCTAATTGCGGTATTTCTATACAATGATTAGAAACAGAAACTACTTCTTGTTGTACGCCTTTAACTTCGTTACCAAATACTACAGCATATTTTTGATCTTTTTCTACAGTAAAATCATTCAACATAGTGCTATTTTCTGCCTGTTCAATAGATAGCACCTTTACACCCTCAACCTTCAACTTTTCAACCAACTCTAATGTATTTTCTACATGTTCCCATGCAACAGAATCTGTAGCCCCTAAAGCTGTTTTATGAATTTCTTTGTTTGGTGGTGTAGCAGTAATACCACACAAATATATTTTTTCAATTAAAAAAGCATCTGAAGTTCTAAATACCGAGCCCACATTATTTAAACTACGAATGTTATCTAACACCACAATTATTGGTGTTTTATTCGCTTCTTTAAATTCATTAACAGAGATTCTTCCTAATTCGCTATTTCTAAGTTTTCTCATTTTTTTTAGTTCTCAGTTTATTAGTGCGTAGTTATTAGTGTTTTTTTGCCAAACTATATTCTCTAATTAGCTCTTAGTTTATTCAGAGATAGTCGTTAATATTTTTTTCATCAGACTATTTTGTTATAAATATTCAAAACAAACCTCTATCAACTAGCTACTAAATACTATATTACTAAAAACTAAAAAACGACCAACTACAAACACTTTTTTCTATCTTCGCAAAACTAACCTAAAAATCGATACCCTTGGCAAAAACAAAGGCAAAAAAGGTAACTCCATTAATGCAACAATACAATGGTATTAAGTCTAAATACCCAGATGCTATGTTGCTATTTCGTGTGGGTGATTTTTATGAAACTTTTGGAGAAGATGCTGTAAAAGCCTCAGAAGTTTTAGGTATTGTATTAACCAAACGTGGTGCTGGTAGCGAAAGCGAAACAGCTTTAGCTGGTTTTCCGCACCATTCATTAAATACCTATTTACCTAAGTTAGTAAAAGCAGGACATAGAGTGGCTATTTGCGATCAATTAGAAGATCCGAAAATGACCAAAAAGATTGTGAAACGTGGCGTTACTGAATTAGTAACACCAGGTGTTGCTTTAAATGATGAAGTATTACAATCGAAAACCAATAATTTTTTAGCAGCAATTCATTTTGATAAAAAACAACTGGGAGTTTCTTTTTTAGATGTATCTACTGGTGAATTTTTAATTGCACAAGGTGATATTGCTTATGTAGATAAATTGTTACAAAACTTTTCACCAAGTGAAGTTTTGGTACAAAAACAACACAAACAACCATTTTTAGAAGCCTTTACCAATCGATTTCACACCTTTTATTTAGAAGATTGGGTATTTCAAAAAGATTATGGTTATGAAACATTAATCAATCATTTTAAAGTAAAAACATTACAAGGTTTTGGTGTAGAAGAATTAGTGCCTGGTATTGTAGCTGGTGGTGCTATTATGTATTATTTATCGGAAACACAGCATAATAAATTAGATCACATACAATCAATTAGTAGAATTGCAGAGGATTTATATGTATGGATGGATCGTTTTACAGTAAGAAACTTAGAATTATATGGCGGAAATTCTATTAATTCTGTTTCGTTATTAAATATAATTGACAAAACCATTTCTCCTATGGGAGGACGTTTATTAAAACGTTGGTTGGCGCTTCCTTTAAAAGATTTAAAACCGATACAACAACGTCAAGAACAAGTACAATATTTAATTAAAGATGAAGCTTTTTTTGATACCATTACCTATCAGTTAAAACAGATTTCTGATTTAGAACGTTTAATTTCTAAAGTAGCTACGGGTAAAGTTTCACCTAGAGAAGTAGTATTATTAAAAAACTCATTAAAAGCAATTCATCCTATTAAAACTGCAGCCGAGGCAACTAAAAATGCTACGGTTAAAATGATTGGCTCATTAATTAATAATTGTAATGAATTAATTGATAAAATTTCGACTACTTTATTTGATGATGCGCCTGTAAATATTAACAAAGGAAATGCCATTGCTAATAATATTTCTGAAGAATTAGATGAATTACGAAACATTTCTAATTCTGGAAAAGAATATTTGGACGGAATGTTAGCTCGTGAAACTGAACGTACGGGTATTACAAGCTTAAAAATTGCTTTTAACAACGTATTTGGTTACTATATTGAAGTACGAAATACGCATAAAGATAAAGTACCTGAAGATTGGATTCGTAAACAAACCTTGGTAAATGCTGAGCGTTATATTACGGAAGAATTAAAGGAATATGAAGCTAAAATATTAGGCGCAGAAGATAAAATTCAGTTATTAGAAGCTGAATTGTTTGCAGAACTTATTCAGTTTATTATTCAGTATGTACAAGAGGTACAAAGCAATGCACAATTAATAGCTCAATTAGACTGTTTATTATCATTTGCTAATTTGGCAAAAGAAAACAACTATGTGCGTCCGTTAATAGATGAAAGTACCGATATTGATATTAAAAATGGGCGTCACCCAGTAATAGAAAAGCAGTTACCTATTGGTGATGAATACATTTCTAATGATGTTTTATTAAACAGAACGGAACAACAAGTAATTATGATTACTGGGCCCAACATGTCTGGTAAATCTGCCATTCTTCGTCAAACTGCCTTAATTGTTTTATTAGCACAAATGGGAAGTTTTGTACCTGCCGATGAAGCTCGTATTGGTTTGGTGGATAAAATTTTTACACGTGTAGGTGCCAGTGATAATATTTCTATGGGAGAATCTACTTTTATGGTAGAAATGAATGAAACGGCTTCTATTCTAAATAATATTTCTGAACGTAGTTTGGTGTTGTTAGATGAAATTGGTCGTGGTACCTCAACTTATGATGGTATTTCTATTGCTTGGGCTATTGCAGAGTATTTACACGAACACCCAAGTAAAGCAAAAACGTTATTTGCTACACATTACCACGAATTAAATGAAATGACGAGTACCTTTGATCGTATTAAGAATTTTAATGTTTCGGTAAAGGAATTAAAAGACAGTATTATTTTCTTACGTAAACTTGTAAATGGTGGTAGTAACCATAGTTTCGGAATTCATGTAGCTAAATTAGCTGGAATGCCAAATGTGGTGATTAAAAAAGCAAACAAAATTCTAAAAAAGTTAGAAGCTAATCATTCACATAAAGAAGTGGAAGATACGCTTAAAAATGTACAGCATGAAGACATGCAAATGAGCTTTTTTCAGTTAGATGATCCTTTGTTAGAAGAACTTCGTGATGAAATTTTAGCAACTAATATTGATACACTTACACCTATTGAAGCTCTCATGAAACTAAATGAGATTAAACGTATGTTGGTGAAGAAGTAAAAATATTGCAAGTAATTTTACGAAAAATGGTGGACCATATAGTACATAACAGAAAAAACAGTGAAGATTGTTCTTTTTATATCTGTAATGTATTTAAAATTAAAAACAAGAAAATTGAATTTAATGATCTCTTTGAATTTGATTTATTTAATGAAAAATATTTTTACTCAGAAAAACAATTAAAAGAAATAAAGGAAAATAACCTTCTTTCTTCTTTTAGTACACATGATAGTACTAAAGCCATCATTATTGATCCTTATGGACCAATAATTAGATCTAAAATACATTTAGCTGATTTTGAAAAATTAAGTTACGAAGAGTATATCTTAAAGATAAAATATACCATTGAAAGCTGGAGAAAAACAGAAAATGGATTTGAAGAAGACTTGGAAAAGTTTCATCTTAAATCATTAAATGAATTACAAAGTTTTGATCTTGAAAAAAGAGAGTATTATTTTTTAAATGCTATGTTAATTGAAAACGACAGAAAGCATGAATTTAGTTACATTTATTCTTATTTTTTTACGATTGTTGGAATAGATTACAAGTCAAATACTTTTATAATTTTAAATTATGGGAATGATTAAAAAATACTTTTCTCTAGAAGTAAAAAATTACATTCTGAAAGATAATCTTACTTAAATTGTGACAACCCAAGATAAACATAACTTATATTCCAATATTGATTCAATGAATTTGAATTGTTTTGAGTTGTACAAATATCTGACAGAAAATGATGAAGACATTGTAAAATTTAGACAACAGGTTAAAAAAATTGAGATAAAGAGAAATTTATCTTCTGTAATGAATGATACAAAGTGGATTAAATTACAAAAGGGGATAGAAACACTTCCTTTTCCACCAGCATACAACCTTAAATATATTCATATAAACAAAGGTGTTTCTTCTTTTGACGATTTTGAAA
>CALISK010000291.1 GCA_938041625.1 uncultured Tenacibaculum sp.
ATTTTTTGATAATACAAAGTCTGGAGCTCTAGTATCTCGCATTATGAGTGATGTAGAAGGAGTTCGTAATTTAATTGGTACAGGATTGGTACAATTAATAGGAGGAACCATTACAGCTGTGGCTACAGTGGTTATACTAATTCGTATTAACCTTTGGATGACTTTATTTATATTTATTCCTGTTACTATTTTTGGTTTTGTAGCTTTAAAAGCATTTAAATACATTCGTCCAATTTTTAGAAATAGAGGAAAAATTAACGCAGAAGTAAAAGGACGATTAACAGAAACACTAGCTGGTGTTCGTGTTATTAAGGGTTTTAATGCTGAAGAACAAGAAAATAAAACATTTGAAAAAGGAGTAGCTCTTTTGTTTAAAAATGTAAAAAAGAGTTTAACAGCTACTGCAATTATTTCAAGTTCCTCTACCTTCTTACTTGGGTTAGCTTCTTTAGGAATTATGGGAATGGGTGGTTATTTTATGATTCAAGGAGAAATATCTGAAGGTGATTTTGTTTCATTTACTTTATACTTAGGTTTAATGATAGCACCTATTATACAAATGAGTAATATAGGAAGCCAGTTTACAGAAGCACTTGCAGGTTTAGATCGTACTGAAGAACTAATGAATATGACACCAGAAGAGGAGTTAGGAAATCGTACTGTAGAATTAAATAATTTTAAAGGAAATTTAGCATTCAAAGATGTTTCTTTTGCATATGAAAAAGGGAAAAATGTAATTCATAATGTGAGTTTTGAAGCTTCTGCTGGTTCTGTAATAGCACTTGTAGGAAGTTCTGGTTCTGGTAAATCTACTATTGCTGGATTAAGTGCTACATTTTTAAATCCACAATCAGGAGTTATTACGATAGATGGAAAAGATCTTTCTACACTTAAATTAAGTAGTTTTAGAAAACATCTGGGAGTTGTATTACAAGATGAATTTCTATTTGAAGGAACTATTCGAGATAATATTTTATTTCCAAGACCCAATGCTAGTGAAGCGCAACTAGAACGTGCTGTAAAAGCAGGGTATGTAAATGAATTTACAGATCGTTTTGAGAAAGGTTTAGGTACTTTAATAGGGGAGAGAGGAGTAAAACTATCTGGTGGTCAACGACAGCGTATAGCTATTGCCAGGGCTATTCTTGCAGATCCTAAAATAATTATTTTAGATGAAGCGACTTCAAATTTAGATACAGAAAGTGAAGCACTTATTCAAAAATCGTTGGCTACACTTGTAAAAGACAGAACAACTATTGTAATTGCACATCGTTTAAGTACCATTAAAAAAGCAGATCAAATTTTAGTAATAGAATCTGGACGCATCGCAGAGCAAGGAAATCATGATGAATTGATAGCTAAAAAAGGACGATACTTCGAATTGTATACTTATCAAGCTAAAATATAAGTAAGGAGTATTTTTACTTATTTACTAATTCTTTAGTGAAATTATTTAATATATCTACTTTCTCTTGAAAATTACCTTTAATAGTTTTTCTAAATTTATTTAAGTTTTTTACAAGATCATCTATATTATCAGGAACAGCATCTTCAAAGAATTGTCTAAGACGTTTTGCGGCTGTTGGAGATTTTCCATTTGTAGAAATAACAATTTTCGCATTTCCTTTTATAACAATACTTCCCATATAAAAATCACAATATAACGGATTGTCAGCAACGTTAACTAAAATATTACGCATTTTACAATCATGATATTTTTTTATTTACAGTTATATTATCAGTAGTTGAAATTACAATATGTTTTCCATCTAAAAAAGAAGAATTATAGGAGTTTGTTATCATTTTTACATAAAACTTTTTAGCAAGAATAATGGTTTCTCCTCTAAACATTTTAGATACTATTTGTGCTTGTGCATTTTTACTAGACTTTAATAAAAAAAATAATTTTTCAAAAGAAACATTTCCTCCTCTAACAATTAAAATATTAAGATCTGAGGCTTTTAAAAATATAGGATACAATTCATTACGCTCTACGTTATTCATTTTTTGTGTAATTTCTTTTATTAAGTTTCGAGATGTAATTCATATATGAATAAGTAATAATACTTATTTATGTATAAGTATTATTAAATTAATTACGTATTTTTGAAGTGATTACTTAGTGAAAGTATTTTGATATAATGAAGTTAAAAGAATAATACTCTTCAAAAGGTTATTCTAATCTTCATTTAAAAATTAAATAAATTATAAGCAAAAACAAGTATTTATGAAAAAAATCATTGTAGTTGGAAACGGTATGGTTGGATATAAATTTTGCGAGAAATTTATAAATTCAACAAAAAAAAACACATTTAAATTAATTGTTTTTGGAGAAGAACCAAGGCCAGCATATGATAGAGTTCATTTAAGTGAATTTTTTGAAAATAGAAATGCTCAAGCATTAGAAATGGCACCTTTAGAATGGTATAAATCTAATAATATAGATTTAATAACAAATACTCGAGTTGCTAGTGTTCATAGTATTTCTAAAACTATAGAAACAATTAATGAAGAAATTTATTCCTATGATTATTTGGTGTTAGCTACAGGTTCTTCAGCTTTTGTACCAGCTGTAAAAGGAGTAGAAAAAGAAGGTGTTTTTGTTTATAGAACAATAGAAGATTTAGAAGATACCTTAGCGTATGCAGATAAATTAAAGAAAAATAAATCAGGAGCTATAAAAGCAGCTGTTTTAGGAGGAGGCTTGTTAGGTTTAGAAGCAGCAAAGGCTGTAAAGGATATGGGATTTGAGCCACATGTTGTTGAGTTTGCTCCGAAATTAATGCCAAGACAACTCGACTCTAGAGGAAGTAAGGTATTAAAAGAAAAAATAGAATCATTAGGTATTCATGTGCATTTATCTAAAGCAACAAATAAAATATTAGGAGAAGATAATATTACAGGAATGGAATTTGGAGAGTATGATAAGATTGATGTAGATATGTTGGTGGTTTCTGCAGGAATTAGACCTAGAGATGAACTTGCTAAAACTTGTAATTTAGAAACAGGTACTCGAGGTGGAATTATAGTAAATAATAAAATGCAAACTTCAGATCCTACTATTTACGCC
Source organism: uncultured Tenacibaculum sp. (assembly GCA_938041625.1). Taxonomy (GTDB): domain Bacteria; phylum Bacteroidota; class Bacteroidia; order Flavobacteriales; family Flavobacteriaceae; genus Polaribacter. Next base: position 3,071 of record CALISK010000291.1, read on the forward strand.
ATTGGTGAAGTAGCATTATATAATGATATGATTTACGGACTTGTAGCTCCTGGTTACGAAATGGCTGACGTAGCTGTAAATCAAATTATAGGAAATAATGATGTGATTATGGGAAATAACATAGACATGTCTACTAAACTAAAATTAATTGGGGTAGATGTAGCTAGTTACGGAGAACCCTTTATGCCTGTTGAAAAAGGTTATTCTATTATATATGAAAATAAAACGAAGAATTTATATAAAAGAATTAATGTAAGTCATGATGGTAAAAAACTGTTAGGAGGAATTTTAGTAGGTGATGCTTCAGATTATAATATGTTTCATCAAATTTATTTAAATGGCTTGCCAATACCTGAAGATGCTGAAGAATTAATTATTGGGAGTAGAGGAAAAGAAGGTTCTTCTATAGGAAGTGTTATCGATATTCCTAATGCTGCTCAAGTTTGTTCTTGTGAAAGTATAACTAAAGGAGATATTTGTAATGCTATAAAAGAAGGAGGTTGTAATAATTTAGGAGATATTGTAAATAAAACAAAAGCAACATCTGGTTGTGGTGGTTGTAAGCCCATGGTGGTAGATTTGGTTAATGAAACTCTTAAATCTATGGGTAAAAGTGTTAAAGCAACACTTTGTGAACACTTTAATTATAATAGACAAGAATTATATGATCTTATTAAAGTAAATAAAGTAGAAAATTATAACGATGCACTTACTAAATTTGGAAAAGGTTTTGGGTGTGAAGTATGCAAGCCTACAATAGCTTCTATATTCGCTTCTATTAATATGGAAACAGCAAACAAGCAAGTGTCTATTCAAGATACTAATGATCGTTTTTTAGCAAACATTCAACGTAATGGTACATATTCGGTAGTTCCTAGAATTCCTGGAGGAGAAATTACTCCAGATAAATTAATAACGATAGGGCAAATAGGAAAGAAATATGATTTATACACTAAAATAACTGGAGGACAGCGTATCGATTTATTTGGAGCTCAATTACATCAATTACCAGATATTTGGAAAGAATTGATAGATGCTGGTTTTGAAAGCGGACATGCTTATGGTAAATCATTAAGAACGGTTAAAAGTTGTGTAGGTTCTACATGGTGTAGGTATGGTATGCATGAAAGTGTAACTTTTGCTATTGAAATTGAAAATAGATATAGAGGATTGCGATCTCCTCATAAATTTAAAGGAGGAGTTTCTGGTTGTATTAGAGAGTGTGCAGAAGCTAGAGGAAAAGATTTTGGTTTAATTGCTGTAGAAGGAGGATGGAATTTATATATATGCGGTAATGGAGGGGCAACACCAAGACACGCTGTATTATTTGCTGAACAACTAGATAATGAAACAGCTATAAAATATTTAGATCGATTTTTAATGTTTTACATAAGAACAGCGGGGCCGTTAGTTAGAACAGCTTCTTGGTTAGATAAACTAGATGGTGGATTAGCGTATGTAAAAGAAGTAGTTATTGAAGATTCTCTAGGAATAGTAGAACAATTAGAAAACGAAATGCAAGAATTGGTAAACAAATACCAATGTGAATGGAAACAAGCCATTGAAGATCCAAAGATAAAGAAGCGTTTCAAACATTTCATAAATTCAGATGATACAGATGATAATTTAGTATTTGTGCCAATGCGTGATCAAAAAATGCCAAAACCTTGGTAAAATCTAAAAAATAAAACAATGCAAAACCTAATAGAACAGTACCAAACAGTTTCAAGTAACAATGTGAAAATATGGTTTAAGGTAGGTAGAACAGAAGAGTTTCCTATAAATAGCGGTGCTTGTATTAAATATAAAACTAAACAAATTGCGGTATTTAATTTTACTATAAATAATAAATGGTATGCTTGTCAAAATTTGTGTCCACACAAAATGGAAATGGTATTATCATTAGGTTTAATAGGAGATAAAGAAGGGGTACCTAAAGTAGCTTGCCCTTTACACAAGAAAAACTTTTCATTAGAAGATGGTTCAAACATAGGAGGAGATGATTTGAAGATAGCTATTTATCCTGTTAAAATTGAAAATGAAAATGTTTATATTGGCTTTGAAGATTAGTAAAATTAAGTAAATGAAACCAACAAAGTTTGAAATTGCAATAGCATTAATTGATAAAAAAAATGCAGAAGATATACATACATATAGCAGTCATGATTTAAGTTTCTCTAAAGAATTATTATATGGTCAACGTATGTATCAAAAACTGCTACAATTTAAACCAACTGCCTCAGAAGAGTTACAAATAGCAGCAAGAGCACAACACATTGGAAGATGGGAAATTAAGAGAGATCAATTTCCAATGGATAGAGTTGGTTATTTAAAATGGAGAGAGACATTAAAAAAAATGCATGCAAGTTTAACTGCCGAAATTTTACTAGAAGTAGGCTACGAAAAAACATTTATAGATAGAGTTTCTTTTTTAATTAATAAAAGGATGATTAAAAAAGATAAAGAAAGTCAAACTATTGAAGATGTCATTTGTTTGGTTTTTTTAGAGTATTATTTTGAAGAATTTGCTGGCAAACACACAGAAGAAAAAATAATTCATATTCTTCAAAAAACATGGAAAAAAATGTCTAATGAAGGGCATAATTTTGCTTTGAACATCAGTTTCTCTGAAAAAGGATTAAAATTAGTTAAACAAGCAATTGATTAATAGACTTTAAACTAAATATGACTAATAAAAGTAAACCTTTAGATAAGCGAACATTTACAAAGTTAAGTCGTTTATATATTTTTGCATTGAGTGCAATTGCTTTGTCTGTTATTATTAGTCAGTTTTTAATTAGAAAACATCTTGACGATCAACAAAGTGATTCAACTGTTATTAATATAGCAGGTAGGCAACGAATGTTGAGTCAGAAATTAACAAAAGAAATCGTATTACTTTCTACTATCAACAATTTAGAGAATAGAGAGGTACTTAAAGAGAAACTTAAAAACACACTTTTTTTATGGGAAACATCTCATAATTCACTTCAAAAAGGAAATATTAATCTTGGTTTACCTAATGAAAATAGTGTTATAGTTAAAAAATTATTTGAAAAATTAAATCCTGTATTTGAAATAATAAAAATAGCGTCATTAGAGATTATAAAAGAGATAGAAGAATATCCAAAAGCACCTATCAATGGTATTAATATCGAGAAAATAAAAGAAAATGAAGGTGTTTTTCTTCATCTAATGGATCAAATAGTAAACCAATATGATTCTGAAGCTGAAAAAAAAGTAAGCTGGTTAAGAAGATTAGAATTATTATTAATGACACTTACGCTTCTTCTTTTGTTAGGTGAATTTCTTTTTGTTTTTTGGCCTACAGCAAAAACTGTTAAAAAAAGTATTTCGCAATTATTACAAGCTGAACGAAAAGCAAAAAAAATGGCTTTTGATGCAGATGAATTAAGCGCTACTAAAGAAAAATCTATAAAAGAGTTAAGTGCTTTAACTAGAGCAATGGATGAAGCACTTTTATTTGCTAGAATAAACTCTAATGGAACAATTGTTCAAATGGGGAACAAATTTTCTAGGCTTTTTAAATTTAATAAGTTCAATTCAAACACCAATTTTTCGGAAGTTATAAGTATACATGAAAACGAACAATTAGTTATAGAAAACGTAATTTTAAAACATAAAAAAACAGGTTGGCAAGGAGAGTTAAAAACATCAACAACAAGTAATGAAGGAGTATGGTTAGAAATGTCTATCATTCCTTTTAATACCAATAAAAACAGTAAAGAACTTCTTATTATTGCTTCAGATATAACCAAGAAAAAAGAAGCTCAATTAGAAATAGAAAGGTTAACGCAAGATAGTTTTGAAGAAAAGATGAATCAGCAAAAAATCATTTCTAGTAAAATAATTGAAAATCAGGAAAATGAACAAAATCGTATAGCTAAAGATGTTCATGACGGTATTGGCCAAATGTTAACCGGTTTAAAATATAATTTAGAAAGTATTAATCTTAATGATATTGATAAAGCAACTATAAAAATAGAACAGTTAAAAGATCAGGCAGCTAATATTATTAAAGGAGTACGAGCAGCAACTTTTAATTTAACCCCACCAGAATTAACAGATCATGGAATAGTACCCGCTATTTCAAAGCTTACTCATGAATTATCTAAACTTACAGGTAAAAATATTTTATTGTATAATGAAACAAACTTTAATCAACGTTTAGATTCTCTTGTAGAAATTAATATTTATAGAATTACACAAGAAGCTATTAATAATGCTATAAAGTATGCAGATTCCACACATATAATTGTAACGATTAGTTATACAGAAAAGATATTAAGTATTGTGATAGATGATAATGGTAAAGGTTTTGATATCAGTAAAATAAAAAGTGAAAAGAATGGAGAAGGAGGAATGGGGTTAACATTTATGCGTGAGCGTATTAAATATATTAATGGAAGGCTTTTTATTAATTCTGTACCAAATAAAAATACAAGAATTACTTTGAATGTTCCTTTATAACAATAAGTAATATTACGTAATATTTAGTATTTTCGCTTTAAATCAATTCGTTAAAATGAGTATTGTAAAAATTATTCTAGTAGATGACCATGTATTAGTAAGAGATGGTATAAAAGCTCTTTTAGAAGACGAGCAAGGTATTCAAGTTATTGATGAAGCTTCTGATGGAATAGAAGCGCTATCTGTCTTAAAAAGCAGTATGCCAGATTTAATGATTATTGATATTCGTATGCCTAACATGAATGGTATAGAATTGGTTAAAGTTATAAAAAAAGAATATAAAGAAATAAATACATTAGTACTTTCCATGCATGATTCAGAAGAATATGTAGTGAAATCTATTGAAGCTGGTGCAGATGGTTATTTATTAAAAGGAGCAAATAAAGATGAGTTTTTAAAAGCAATACGTACCATTGCTTCTGGAGGAAAATATTTTACAGGAGATGTATCGTCAATTATCATGAACAATTTTGTGAATGGTAATACGAATAGTGCGTCTATAAAGAAAACTGTTATAGTTGATAATCCTTTTAAGCTTACAAAAAGACAAAAACAAATATTAGGTCTTGTTTTACAACTTAAAAATAATAAAGAAATTGCGGAGGAATTAAATATAAGTAGAAGAACAACTGAGGTTCATCGCTTTAATTTAATGAAGAAATTAGAAGTAAAAAACATTAAAGAGCTTTCCGACAAAGCGCACGAATACAATCTTATTTAAAGATTCGTAATTTTTTAGGGTTAGACTATCAAATTCTTAAAATAGTATTTAATAAATGATTATTTAATATTTATGATTATAATACTTAATTTTAAATGAATAAAATAAGTATAATTACTTATTTTCGTAAAAGAAAATACTTAATAACTTATTATTATGACTTCTTCAAAAGCAACCAAAATTAATTTATTAAATGTTAAAAGCATTCCTATTCGTACATTCTGGATTACTTCAATATCTTTTTTTATGTGTTTTTTTGCATGGTTTGGTATTGTTCCTTTTATGCCTGATGTTGTAAGAGATTTAGGATTAACTCCAGATCAAAAATGGAATTCAATAATTTTAGCGGTTTCAGGAACTGTGTTTGCACGTTTATTAATTGGTAAATTATGTGATAAACATGGCCCTAGGTTATGTTATACTTGGTTATTAATATTAGGTGCTATTCCTGTAATTTTATGTGGTTTAGTACAAACACCAATTCAGTTTCTTATCTGTAGGTTATTTATAGGTTTTATAGGAGCATCATTTGTGATCACTCAAGTACATACATCATTAATGTTTGCACCTAATATTGTAGGTACTGCTAATGCAACATCTGCTGGTTGGGGAAATCTTGGCGGTGGAGCTAATCGCTTAGGTATGCCATTAATAGCTGCTTTAGTAATTAGTTTTGGAGTTGCAGAAGGTGATGCATGGAGATATTCTATGTTAGTTGCTGGAGTTATTTGTTTTTTTATGGGATTCGTGTATTATTTTTTTACACAAGATACTCCTGAAGGAAACTTTAAAGAAATTAGAAAGCAGAATACCATTATAGAAAAAAAAGAAGAACAAGTTCCTTTTCTTACAGTTCTTAAAGACTATAGAGTGTGGATCTTATTTTTTGTATATGCAGCTTGCTTTGGTATAGAATTGACAGTATATGGTACTATGGATGATTACCTTCAAAACACATTTCAATTAAAAAGAGTTACAGCAGGTAATATTGTTTTATCTTTTGCATTAATGAATATTTTTGCACGTACATTGGGTGGTTATTTAGGAGATAAATTTGGAAAATTAAAAGGTTTAAGAGGACGTGTTTTGTTTTTAACTTTTATGTTAATTACTCAAGGTATTATTTTAACACTTTTTTCAAGTGCTTCTAACATTGTTTTCGGAATTATGTTTCTAATTATGTTTAGTTTAAGTGTACAAATGGCAGAAGGAGCTACTTTTTCTGTAGTACCATTTATAAACAAAAAAGCAATAGGTATAATTTCAGGTATTGTAGGTGCAGGTGGTAATGTAGGTGCCTTTTTAGCAGCATTATTACTTAAATATAAATCAGCCGTAGCAGAAAAAATGGCAATTGCGGCAAATCAAGGATTAGAACAAGAACTTATAGTAAATGCACAAGCTGTTGCTTCATCTATAGCTGTTTCAAATGGTTATTTTCAAATAGGTTTTATTGTTATTTTTATAGGCGGACTTTCATTTTTTATTAAGTTTTCAACGAGAGATGAAGCTGTAGATGTACCTATACCAAATACTTTAAATAAATTAGAACCAATAAAAATAAAAAACTAATGCTAGTAAATAGTTGTAATTTAATAATGAAATCTTAGAATTATATTAGATTCATCATAATCATTAGAACCCTTTTTTATGAAAAGATTTAATTAATACATAAATGATACTAAAATATGTTTAAAAATGAAATAAAAACAACCTGTTCTTATTGTGGAGTGGGCTGTGGTATCATTTTAAAGAAAGATCATAATAATAAAATTTTTGTAGAAGGTGACAAAGAACATCCTGTTAATAAAGGAATGTTATGTTCAAAAGGAATGAATCTTCATTATGTAGCTAATAATACTTCAGATAGGTTACTATATCCGGAAATGCGTTGGAGTAGATCGCATCCTCGTGAACGTGTCTCTTGGAATGATGCACTCAATAGAGCTAGTAGTGTTTTTAAATCATTAATAAAAAAGTATGGCCCTGATAGTGTAGGTTTTTATGTATCTGGTCAATGCTTAACAGAAGAATATTATATAGCAAATAAATTAACCAAAGGTTTTTTAGGTACTAATAATATAGATACTAATTCTAGATTATGTATGAGCTCTGCTGTAGTAGGATATAAAAAAACTTTTGGAGAAGATAGCGTTCCTATTTCTTATGAAGATATAGAGTTAGCAGATTGTTTTTTAATTACAGGAGCAAATCCAGCTTGGTGTCATCCAATACTTTTTCGAAGAATAGAAAAACATAAAGAAGAAAACCCAAATGTAAAAATTATCGTAATTGACCCTAGGAAAACAGATTCTGCAAAATTTGCAGATTTACATTTACAACTTATTCCTGGTACAGATATAATTCTTTATAACGCAATAGCAAGACGTATATTAGAATTAGGTTTAATAGATAAAAATTTTATCAAAAATAATACAGAAGGTTATGATAAATACAAAGAACAAATATTGTCTTTGTCAATTAAAAAAGCATCTAAATTATGTGGTGTCTCAATAAGTAAAATTAAAGAAGCAGCTAAGTATATTGGAAAGTCTAATGGTTTTATAAGTATGTGGGCTATGGGACTTAATCAAAGCTCTATAGGGACTAATAAAAATTTCGCGCTTTTAAACTTATCATTAATCACAGGGCAGGTTGGAAAGCCTGGAGCAGGACCATTTTCTTTAACAGGTCAACCAAACGCAATGGGAGGTAGGGAAGTTGGAGGAATGGCTAACCTTTTAGCAGTTCATAAAAACTTATTTAATGAAGAAGATAGAAGAGATGTAGCTCAGTTTTGGGGTGTTGAGAAAATTTCGGAAAAAGCAGGATATACAGCAACAGAAATGTTTGAAGCATTAGAAACTGGTAAATTAAAAGCTGTTTGGATAATTTGTACCAACCCATTAGTTAGCATGCCTAATTTGCATAAGGTTGAAAAAGCAATGAAAAATGCAAAATTTGTAGTGGTACAAGACATTTCAAATAAATCAGATACGGTTGCTTATGCGGATTTGGTACTTCCAGCTGCAGGATGGTTAGAGAAAGAAGGAACGATGACGAATTCTGAACGTCGTATTTCTTATTTACCAAAGGGAATAAATCCACCTGGTGAAGCAAAAGCAGATGTCGAAATTTTATGCGAATTTGCTCAAAAAATGGGATTTAGAGGCTTTAATTATACCAGTACAGAAGAAATATATAATGAGTATTGTGCTATGACTAAAGGAACAAACATTGATATTTCCTTTTTAAACTATGACCGTTTAAAAAATGAAGGTACATTTCAATGGCCAGTTTCAGAATATAGAGATACGGGAACTCCTAGGTTATTCGAGGATAAAAAATTTTATACCCCATCACAAAAAGCTGTATTTAATACTCCTGAGAGTATTCTTAGTGATGTTCTTGTAAAAAAGACTGATTTTCCAATGATTCTTACAACCGGTAGAGTACGTGATCAATGGCATACAATGACTAAAACAGGTAAAGTATCTAGGCTAAAGTCACATTATCCAAAACCGGTATTAGAAATTAATAGAGTAGATGCTTATTTAAATAAGATAAAAGAAGATGATATTGTAGAGATTAAAAGCGAAAATGGAGTAGTTAGAGTACGAGCAAATGTTACAGATAACGTAAGAGAAGGAGTTGTTTTTTTACCAATGCATTGGGGGAAACAATTAAAAAATGATTTAAATAGAGCTAATAATTTAACTAATACAGTGGTAGATCCTTTATCTAAGGAACCAGAGTTTAAGTTTACTTACGTATCTGTAAAGAAATATATAAAGCCTGTTGAAAAGATTATAATTGTAGGGGCAGGAGCAGCTTCTTTTAGATTTATACAGAATTATAGAGAGAAGAATGAAAAAGATGAGATTCATGTATTCTCAAAAGAACCTAACTTATTTTATAACAGAGTGCTTTTACCAGAATATATAACAGAAGAATTAACTTGGGAAGAGTTATTAAAAATAAAAGAAAAAGCGCTTAAAGAATTAAATTTAGTAGTGCATTCAGAAACATTTATCACTACAATAAATAAAGAAGAAAAAGTAGTGATAGATAGTAGTGCTAAAAGCCATAGTTATGATAAACTTATTATAGCAACTGGTAGTAGAGCTTTTATACCTAAAGATGTTCAAATTGATTTACCGGGTAGATTTACAATGCGTAATAAAATAGATGCGGATAGGTTTAAATTATATTTAGAGGAAACAAATTTAAAACCAGAAGAACAACATGTTGTAATTGTAGGAGGTGGATTGTTAGGTTTAGAAATGGCAGCTGCTTTAAAGCATCAAAATGTAAAAATAACAATTGTACAAAGAGCTTCTAGGTTAATGGAACGTCAATTAGATAGTATTTCTAGTAAGCTACTTGCTTTAGATGTAAAAGAAAGGGGAATTCAAATTTACTTTGATAATGAAGTAAGTACAGTTTTTGATGATTTTGAATCTAAATCATTGAATATTAATTTAAAAAGTGGAAAACTAATTACTGCGAATGCTATTATTTATGCAATAGGAACAATTCCTAATATTGAAATAGCGAAACAAAATGGTATTGTATGCGGTAGTGGTGTAAAAGTGAATGAACACCTACAAACCTCAGATCCTAATATTTTTGCCATAGGAGAAATAGCGGAATATAAGAATCAGTTATTTGGAATTACTTCGGCAGCAGAGGAACAAGCAGGCATTTTAGCAAGTTATATAGAAGGAGATGTAAGTAGTAATTATAAAGGATCTGTACTCATGAATATCTTAAAGTTTAATGATTTAAATTTATGTAGTATTGGTGAAATAAATATTCCTGATAATGATGACAGTTATGAAGAAATAATTTTTACAGATATTTCTAAACGGTATTATAAAAAATGTATTGTTAAAGATGAT
>CALISK010000292.1 GCA_938041625.1 uncultured Tenacibaculum sp.
TAGATCTAACAAAGGTCCTTTATTACTTGAAGTAAATTCTTCTCCTGGATTAGAAGGTATTGAAAGTGCTACTGGTTTAGATATTGCTAATATTATGATAGAGGCAATTGAAAAAAAATTAAAATTTAAAAATAAATATTAAAATAAGTTATTATGAATTCTTTAGATTTATAATGGTTATAAGTGAATTTTGAATATAATTTTTTTAAAAACTCTCATTATAATTAATGGGAGTTTTTTTTTAAAGATTATTTTCTTACATAAAAATTTCATTATGCTCTTTAAAAGTTTTAAATTCTACATAGTATCCATTAGGATCTTGTACAAAGAAAGAATTATGTTCTCCGTTTTTTTCTTCAAAAAATGTCTTTTTTATAATTGCATCTACTGACCATCTGTTTATGGCATCATATATTTCATCCCAAGATTCATTATCTAAAACAAGTCCAAAATGAAAAGTAGGTAATGTCTCATTTTCTAAAGAATAATTAGGGTATTCAAAATTAAAATCTTCAACTAAAACAAAAGTTAATTGATTTTTATGTATATTTATATCTATCCATTTATCTGTTTCTCTTCCTATTTCAAAACCTAAATCTTGACTGTAAAATTCTTTTGTTTTTTTTATGTTTTTACATGGTAAAGACATATGGAATACAGTATTCATAATAATAATTTTGTTTAGTTTATAATGTAATCATTTATTCTTTTTATCTCCTTTTAACCAACTCTATTCCTTTATATAATATAGTTGTATTAGGAATTGTAATTTCTCTATTTCCTTCTTCAACATATAAAAAAACATAAAGACCAGTAATGTTTTTTATTTCACCAATAAAGTCATACTCTTTATCCATAATTCGAATTGTATCTCCAATTCTCATAGGATGATAAAAGAATAAAATAACACTTGCTGTTAAATTAGAAAGAATAGACCATTGAGCAAAAAAACCGACACCTAATACAGCTAAAATGGAAGAAGCAAATACTCCAATTTCTTTTAATTCATACCCTAATATAATGAAAATAAAAAAAGAAGAAATGAAATAATAAAATATATAACTTAATTTTAAAATTAATTTTCGCCTATGCGGTTCAATTGAATTTTTAATAACGTATGACTTTATAATCTTTTTAGTTATGTATATTACAATCATCAGTATCACAAGGATTGATAACACTAAAAATGATTTTTGTAAAAATAATTTATTCATTTTTTAATACAAAATTACTATTATTTAGTTTAATTACTAAAATAATCATAGTCTTAAATAAGTTATATTTGAATTAATATATACATTACTCATGAAAAATGTTTTAATACCCTACGATTTTTCTGAAGCAGCTATAAATGCTTTGAATTACACTAAAAAAATGTTTGAAAAAACATCTATAAATATATATTTACTAGGTGTCTATGTAAGTAATACATCTAAGTTATTAAGTCAAGAAAAAAATGATGCTTGGTTTAATGTGATAGATGATGATATTGAAGAAGAATTGAATTTTTTAATTACAATTTTGAAGAATGAAAATAAAGGTTTTAAATACTCTGGTTTAGTGGTTGCAGATTCTTTAACTAAAGCTATTGAAAAGGAAATTGTAAGAAATGAAATAGATATTGTAATATCAGGTACTAAAGGAATTAAAAATGTACATGAAAATTATATTGGAACAAATACAATTAAAATAATAAATTCAGTAAAAAATACTCCTGTTCTTGTAATACCAACTGACTATAAATATGATTTAATGAAAACAGTTGTGTTTTCTACCAATTACAAAAGGCATTTTATAAAAAAAGAATTAAATTTTTTTTTGAAAATAATAAGTATTAAAAATGCGAATATTGAAGTTCTAAATCTCTCGAATGAAAAAACATTTACAGATAAACAGCGTAAACATAAAGTTCAATTAAGAGAAACTTTACAAGATTTTTCAGTAGTATATAAAAAATTAGATTCTAATTATTCCGAGGTTGAAACAATAGAACAATATATAAGAGAAAAAGAACATGCATTATTAGTTTTAGTAAATCATAAAGCAAACTTTTTTTCTAGATTAATAGAAGAAAATGTTGTTAAAAAATCAGTTTTTCATAGTAAAATTCCTTTGTTAATTTTACCAGAAAAAAACGAATAATCATCACCTATAAAATTTAAACTAAGTTATATAAGTTAAAAAATAATAAAAATTATTTTTGTTTTGAAAAAAAAATCTAAAATTAAAGAAAGCCTAGGTCTTGCACCAGGAACTATAGTTTACACTGGTTATAAAGAAAAAGAGGAAACTTTTATAGATACTTTTGATTTTACAAAATCAAATTTTGAAGAAAAAAAACTTAATAATATTGAAGCATGCTACAATTATAAATCTACAAATACAACAACGTGGATAAATATTAATGGATTGAGTAATGTTGAAACTATTCAAAAAATAGGAGCACACTACAATCTTCACCCTCTTATATTAGAAGATATAGCAAATACAAGTCAACGTCCAAAAATAGATGAATATGAAGAATATCTCTTTGTAGTATTCAAAATGCTTTATTACGATTCAAATCAAAATTTAAAGGTAGAACACATTAGTTTAATACTTGGTAATAAATATGTTCTTTCATTTCAAGAATCTGATGGAGATGTATTTAATCCCGTAAGAGAAAGAATAAGAAGAGCTAAAGGTATTATAAGAAATAGTGGACCTGATTATTTACTATATGCCCTTATGGATGCAGTAGTTGATCATTATTTTTTAATCATTGAAACTATGGGTGAAAAAATAGAAGATTTAGAAGAACTTCTTTTCTCTAACCCAAAAGAAAGTACTGTACAAGAAATACAAAACTTAAAAAGAGAAGCTTTAAAAATAAGACGTTCTATTTTTCCTTTACGAGAAGTTGTTAGTAAGTTAGAAAAGGCAGAAAATAGTTTAATACAATTAAAAACTAAGAATTATTTTAGAGATTTATACGATCATACAATTCAAGTAATTGAAACCATTGAGATTTATAGAGATATGTTGTGGGGATTGATGGACATGTATATGACAAGTATTAGTAATCGTATGAATGAAGTAATGAAAGTATTAACCATAATTGCAACTATATTTATACCACTTACTTTTATAGCAGGTATTTACGGGATGAATTTTGATAATATTCCAGAACTTCATTTTAAATATGGATATCACATTTTATGGGGGGTGATGCTATTTATTTTTTTTGGTTTACTATATTATTTTAAGCGTAAAAAATGGTTATAAATAATCGTTTAAATTTTTTTCCATATGAGTCCAGAATCTAAATAAAAACTACCAATACATTTAAAATTACATTCGTTAGGAGCTATAAGAGATAAGAAATTTTCTTCTTTACTATTTATGTATAAATGATATTGTTCTCCTATAATAGGTTCAAAAGAAAATTTAGATGATAAAATTAACTTATTGTATTCATATTCTTCAAGCATTTTATCATATTCGACTTTTAACTCTAAAAACTTACTTTTTATTTTATGATTTACTTTATTAACACTTCTATTTTTCCAAGCAACAGTATCTTCAACTGTAATTACAGGGGCACCAACAGATGTTGCATAAGGCTTTAAATGTGCATCATAGGTATTGTTTTCTTCATTAAAAACAATATTATCAGGTTTTTTATCAGACATATCAATATTTTTAGTGTTATTATAAACGCTCAATTTCTTTCATTAATTCTTCAGCCTCGAATACTTTTTGATCACTTAATTTTCTATTAGAAGTAGAAAGAGTATGTGCTTCTTCCATAAGTTTCTTGTATTTTGCATACAGTTTTTCTTTATTAGATTTTTTCTTAAATAAATTGAACATAAAATTAAATTTTTATAAAAATACAAAATGTTTAAAGATTAACTATTTTTGTTAAACAAAATATTTTAAATTATATGAAAAAATATGCTATAATCGATATAGAAACGAATGGAGGCGTTAAAATAACAGAAATAAGTATTTTTATTTATGATGGAGAATCAATTGTAAATGAGTTTACAACATTAATTAATCCGGAATGTAATATTCCTCCACGTATTACGAGTTTAACAGGAATTGATAATTTTATGGTTAAAGACGCACCGAAGTTTTATGAAGTAGCTAAGAATATCTATGAAATAACTAAAGAGTGTATTTTTGTTGCTCATAATGTAAATTTCGATTATGGTATTATAGGCAAGGAATTTAAGGCATTAGGACTAGATTATAGAAGAAAAAAACTATGTACCATACGATTATCTAGAAAATTATTACCTAATAAACGATCTTATAGTTTAGGTAAATTGTGTCTTTCTGAAGGAATTGAATTAACAGACAGACATAGAGCTAGGGGAGATGCTGAAGCTACAGTTACTCTGTTTTCTAAATTATTGATGCTTAACGAAAAAAGTGAAATAAATGTTTTTGAATCTTTTTTAAATCCGAGATCTAGAGAAGCAACATTACCGCCATTATTGCCTAAAACTGTTTTTGATAATTTATCTGAAAAACATGGTGTTTATTATTTTTGGAATGAAGCAAAAGAAATAATCTATGTTGGTAAGGCAAACAATATAAAGCAGCGAGTGCTAAGTCATTTTTATGATAAAAAGAAAAAAGAGATTAGTATGTGCATGGCAACTGCAAATATTACCTATAAAGAAACAGGTAATGAGTTGCTTGCTTTGTTGTTAGAATCATCAGAAATAAAACATATTTACCCTAAATTTAATAGAGCGCAAAGGCGTTCTAATGAAAGTTATGGACTTTTTAGTTATAAGGATAGAAAAGGCATAACACATTTAGCTTGGAATACATTAAAACTCATTAAAGATCCAATTACAAAGTTCTATTCAAGCTCTGAAGCACGTAGCTTTGTAGAAAAGTTGTGTGAAGAACATGAATTATGTCCTAAATATTGTCATTTACAAACAAATGTGAGTAGTTGTTTTCATTATCAGTTAAAGAAATGCAAAGGTATTTGTCGTAATGAAGAAGATATCATTACTTATAATGAAAGAGTTGAAAAAGCAATAGCATCTGTAAGTTTTAATACAGAGAATTTTGTGATTCTTGAAGATGGATTAAAAAAAAATGAAATCTCTTTTGTATTGATTTTAAATAGTATATATAAAGGATTTGGTTATTTAAAAGATAATTATGATTTAACTACGCAAGATTATTTAAATGCGGTTATATCAAAAAAAGATAATAGAGATATTCAAAGAATTATACAAAGTTATATTAAAAAGAATAACGATTGTATCACAGTGATTAATTCTGATTTTAACGATAAAGAAGAGATTACTACAAAATCTGATATTTTAGATTTGTTTAGTAATTAAAAGAGGCGTAA